>CAZZVG010000991.1:0-3301 GCA_964657295.1 Iningainema sp.
CTATTCTGCACAGCTTATACACGCATTCAACTGTTATAGCTGTCAAGGAACTTTGACTATTCACTACAAAATGTCTGCTATTTAGAACATCGCTTTGACCAAAAAATTGGTATCTAATACATACACCAATTAGCTTTTAGCCATTTTTATCAAACTGGCTCATTCTCAATAACTCTAAAATTATTGAAAATACATAATACTTTTATGTTGCAACTGTACTTCAAAAAACTGCTCTCTTAACTGCCCAGCTAGTAAAAACTAAAGCCTCGCCTCGGCAGCAACGAGTCAGATGTACGCTCCGCGTGGCTCACAGGCTAAAACCACGGTCTTGCTGTCTTTGCTTTTGCTGCTCCTCCCTCAAATGAGCTTCTAGTTCCTGACTCCAATCAGGATTATGGGTTTTGAGCCTTTTACCCTGTGGCAACAATTCTAATACTGCACTAGCTGCGTTATTCCCTTGCTCATCATTATTGAATGCTACGACAACCCTATTGAAACTCTTGAGAAATTCCATAGGTAGGTTATTCGGGTCATCAGCTACTATCAACATGGTTCTAGTTGGTGGTAGCCCTTTGCAACTTGAGATCAAGTAGGTGGCTGCTGACATCGCATCAATCGGTGAAGAACACAAAAAGACGTTTTCTACCTTGTCTGTTGGTTGCCCTCCCAATCTCAGATAAAACCAACCATAAGGTGTAGAGGTGTTTTGGTCGTACTCCACAGTGCGATGATTTTGCCTTGGCTTTGACCAAACTAATGCGCCAGTTTTTTCACCATCTAAATCACGCTTGATAAACAAAATATTTCGTTGCTCATCCATATAAAGCAACTGAGTCTCATGTAATCCTTGCGAAATATAATTTGGTATGTAGCGTTTCTCGCTTAAGTACTTGTGTAATACTTGCCAAAGAACTTTATCCTCTGGTGGTGGAGTGAACTGAGGCTGTTGTTGTTTGTGTTCAATAAGAAGAAACAGCTTTTGTAACTGGTCAACTGGGAGTGGTTTAACAGGTTTGAGCAGCAATTCATTAATAGGTTCATCATCACGTTCTGGTTGGTAGTCAACACCGCGATGTTTTTGCAAACCGGGGAAGGTATAAGCTGCACCTAACTGTGTACCACTAAAAGCCTGCCCATCTTTCTCATAAGAAATGCCTTTAGATTTACCGTTCCTAGTAAATCCTGTTCTCACACTAATGCCAGCTTGCTGCAACCGCATGATCAGGGTTGGCATTTGGGGACTATCAACTCTAGCCCTATCAATTGTCTGCTGAAGTTCCTCTTTGATAGTGCGTCCTGGTGGCTGCTCAAGTTTACCTAGTTCATATTCTTCTTGCTCTCGCCTTATACGCCTGATTTGTCCGGTGCTGGGTGTGCGTTGAAGCTTCTCTCTACTGCCCTGGACTTGTACTAACTCATAGTCTTGCTCGATTTGTCGCAGAACTTTTTCAGAACGAACATAATCCCAAGAATCATGGACTAACAGCCCCGTGTCCATCCTAATTCTGCTGGCTGCAATGTGGATATGGTCGTCGTCGGTGTTATGGTGGCGGAAGATGACAAACTGATTGGCATCAAAACCCATTTCCTTCATGTAGCGGTCGCCAATTTCGTTCCACTTCTCATCATCTAACTTATCGTCTTTAGCTGCTGACAGTGAGACATGATAAACAACTCGGTCTGCATCTGAATTTAGTTGTCTCGACAGCTTAAACTCCCGCGCCAATTCACGGGCATTTCTCCCGCTCATGTTGCCGCCGATTAGTTGGGCATCTTCGCGGGATTCTAAATAATCTAACAGCTTGCGAAAACCTCTGCCTTTAGTCTGCTTCCCAATCATCGGATTCCTCTTCCTCTTCCGAATCTTCATCATCAACATCATCCGAGGCAATGTCTCGTCTGCACTGATGTAGCAGTTCTAAAAGTTCTCTTAGTAGTTCTGGGTCAGCAGGTAAAGTTCGCCCAATCTTTAGGGCTATGTTAGTTGCCTTGACAAGCTGGTTGAGGTTGTTGCCGATTTGTCCTAATTCCCAATATATTTGTACGCTAATCTTACTTAGTCGTTTTGGTAATGGACGCATCAACGCATTACGTCTCATCAGTTCTCAACATCAGGGGAACATAGCAACAGCGTAGCTGGAGTGGGAGAAATATATCAGCATCTAATAAATGATGTTTAGGCGTAGCAGCAACAAAAATTCTAATCAGCGTAGCTGAAACCATCTGAAAACCTGGAGTTATGCTTTTTTGAAAAATAGTGGAGAATAAGGGAATTATGATAATCAATTTAATTTCATAGCAATGGTTGAGCCAAAAGATTCTGGTCAGATTACTAAAGGCAAGATTGATGAGGCGATTACTGCCTTGAAGGATCTCAAGCCAAAAGAGCGAGATAGTTTATCAGACAGAGAAGCTATCCGCAAAATGAGGCGGTATATCGAAAAACTGACCTCTGATAAGTATGGCTATAGTTATGATGAAGTGTCAGAGATGCTGAAAGGGCTAGGCATTAATTTAAGTGGTAGCAGAATCAAGTATTTATTGGGTGAGGTGAAGAAAAATACTCGCCGTCGCCACAATAAAGAGTCGAGCGACAACAAGAGTACAACATCAGAGAGCATGAAGAGTGTTACTCAGCCACAATTGGGAAATACTGCTAGTGATAATATTCTGAGTGAAACTCAGCAGTTACCTGTAAATAGCGCTAAAAGCAAGAGAAAAAATCAGCAGCCAGCACCGCAGCAACCACAGGTAGAACTATAAAATTATTAGTGCTTTTAAATGTGACGCGTAGGCGTAGCCAGCCGTAGGCATCGCTAGCCCAAAAATTCTGTTGACTAACCCGATTTTCTGCATGATTTTAAGTACTTTTACTTATTGACAAAAGCTCTATAGCCTTAACCTCTCACTGATGGGAGCAGACAGGCTGGACGAATACCAAACTTCAACGGGTTGAGAAATATTTTAGTACTGACCGCAAACGGCGGTGAACTGCTGTATTGAGTATGTGCTTACTGAGTTGTGACTAACTTATTACTGATTTCTAGGTGTATCTGAGAAATCATAATATGATCCAGCATAATTGCTACTATAACGCCAATGCCACGCTCAATAAAAGTTGGTCAAGAATATATCACCAAAGTGAAAGCTGCCGTTCAACGCCAAGGTTATCCTCGCCAAAAAGATTTAGCTGAAGATTTAGGAATGTCTCGTGACACTATTAGAAAATTTCTAAATGGTTATGCCGTAGATTATCTAAATTTTATAGAGATTTCTGAGAAGTTGTTACAGGATTGGAAAG
>CAZZVG010000992.1:0-3299 GCA_964657295.1 Iningainema sp.
TGAGGCGACTGGCGTGGGTTGGGGGGATCTTAAGAGTGCTAACCGAGCAGTATTGCTTCCAAGAGGCAAGATGTGCGATGCCTGCGGTCACGGCGATATCGCCGTATGCGTCATAGTTTATAACGGCTAAAATGCTTGTTATATATACATTATAGCAGTTTTTGCCCCAGGTTTTTCAGATTTTGTGAAAAATCCGGGTTGATAATAGGAAAATTCTATTTTCAACCAGTGAGGTTTAACCATGATGCGCGCGATCAATCCATCTGGCCCATTGATTCCAGGCATTTCTCAAGCTATGTTGATCGAAAAAGGTCATCTTCTCTTCCTGTCAGGTCATGTTCCGATCAGCTCCGATGGAACCATCGCGGAGAAGTCGATCTCCACTCAACTCAAGCAGGTGTTCGAAAACCTACATGCAACGCTTATGGCGGCAGAAGTCGATTTCACTGCTGTAGTCCGTCTGACGATTTACGTTCGGGATTATCACCCAGATTTTTTGCCAACTATCCGTACTATCCGAGATCAATGGATCAATCCAGAATGCCCACCAGCCAGTGCGTTAATCGGCGTCGCTTCGCTGTTCCATCCCGATGCTTTGGTCGAAATCGATGCTATTGCTATTGTGTCGAAAACGTAGGTTTTACACACCTAAAACACCGATTCAGTAATCAAACATGCTGTGAGTTATGACGCAATTTTTCGCTGTTTGAATCCTCTATCCAAAGACCTATGGTGGTGTACACAAGTCCTGTCCGCATACGTTTCAACTCTTCTAACCCCCTAAATACCCAAATCTTGGGGGACTTGAAACTTCACGAATTGCCATAATTTGGGAGTTCAGTCCCCTTCAAAAATCTATTTTTTTGCGAAGCTCGCCGGACAGAATCTTCTGTCCGGCAGACTTTGCGCTACAATTAAACAAAAAAGTCAATTGTTACGACCCTACCCTCGGACTGTGGGAAAGTCAAAAAGAAGAAGTCAAAAGCAAACTTATGACAGGAGAATAAAAAAATGGATGCATTATGGAATTTAATTAAAAAACCAGTCCTAGCAGCTATAGGAACAGTCAGTGCAATTGTCGGTGTTACCGGAATGATCATTCCAGTTGTCGTAGGAATACCTCTTCTGATCCTGGCCGGAGTTTGCTTCAGGATAATTACATCTTGATCAAGGTAGAAAAAACTCACCCGAAGACGAGGCTGCGCTGCAGGCGATTTCCCGCCGTAGGTGATTGCCCTCGCAGAGGCACAAAGAAAACTCTGCGTCTTTGCACCTTTACGTGATACTTAGAAATCAATATCTCAAAACAAATCCAGATCGGTGACAGCACCTAGACTGCTGGAAGAAACTAATTTGCTGTATTTTGCCAGCACCCCAGTTGTGTAACGGGGTGGACGTGGTTTCCAACGATCGCGACGAGCGGCTAACTCTTCGTCAGATATTTGCAGCTGTAGTGAACGGGCGTGGGCATCGATCGCAATCGGATCACCTTCTTCCACTAAAGCGATCGCACCTCCAACAGCGGCTTCCGGCGCAACATGACCAACTACCATCCCGTAAGTACCACCAGAGAACCGTCCATCGGTAATCAATGCCACCGAATCTGCCAAACCCGCACCGATAATTGCCGAAGTGGGTGCTAACATTTCTCGCATACCCGGACCACCTTTAGGTCCTTCGTAGCGGATGACAATTATATCACCTGGGTTAATTTTTTTATCTAAAATTGCTTTCAAGCAGGATTCCTCAGATTCAAAAACTCGTGCCGGGCCAGTAATTTTTGGCACCTTCACTCCACTAATTTTGGCGACGGCTCCTTCTTCTGCTAGGTTGCCTCTCAGGATAGCTAAGTGCCCTTGAGAATACATCGGTTTGTTCCAAGGACGAATGACATCTTGATTGGCAGGTGGTTCGGAGGGAACATCTGCTAACACTTGTGCAATAGTTTCACCGGAGATTGTCATGCATTCACCATCGAGCAAGTTATGCACAAGTAGCATTTTCATCACTTGGGGAATGCCCCCGACTTTGTGGAGATCTGTCGCTACGTACTTGCCGCTGGGTTTTAAATCGCACAAAACAGGGACACGGGCGCGGATAGTTTCAAAGTCGTTAAGACAAAGTTCCACACCAGCAGCGTGGGCGATCGCTAAAAGATGCAGTACCGCATTTGTGGAACCACCGACTGCCATGACGACAGCAATGGCATTCTCAATCGATTGTCGAGTGATAATTTGACGAGGCAAAAGGGAATTGCGAATTGCTTCTACTAAAACAAAGGCAGACTTTTCTGCACTCTCGGCTTTTTCATCATCTTCAGCTGCCATCGTCGAGGAGTAAGGTAGACTCATCCCCATTGCCTCAATCGCACTAGACATGGTATTTGCTGTATACATTCCTCCACAGGAACCAGCACCAGGGCAGGCGTTACGTTCAACTTCTAGGAGTTCATCTTGGTCAATCTTACCTGCACTGTATTGACCCACAGCTTCAAAAGAACTGATAACAGTCAGGTCGTTTCCTTTATAGTTTCCTGGTTTAATAGTGCCACCGTAAACAAAGATGGCAGGAATGTTCATCCGGGCGATCGCAATCATTGCCCCTGGCAGATTCTTATCACAACCGCCAATGGCAAGTACCCCGTCCATACTTTGCCCGTTGCAGGCTGTTTCAATCGAATCAGCAATGACTTCCCGCGATACCAGGGAATATTTCATCCCTTCAGTTCCCATCGAAATGCCATCGCTCACAGTGATTGTGCCAAACATTTGCGGCATCGACCCAGCAATTTTAACGCCAGCTTCTGCCCTTTGCGCCAGTTTGTTAATTCCCATATTGCAGGGAGTGATGGTGCTGTAACCATTGGCAATGCCCACAATTGCTTTGATAAAATCTTCATCTTGAAAACCAACAGCACGCAGCATTGCTCGATTGGGCGATCGCTGCACCCCTTGCGTCACAACTTGGCTTCTAAAATTGTCTGACATCTGTATTTCTCGATAAATTATTAAGATTATCTTAAAATATCAGAGTACCAAATCACTAGAACAGTGCTGGGTACTCAGTGTATTATCTTTTGGATCAATATTTTGGAGACGTACGCAGGAATCACCACTACTAAAAGACTTTACTCATTGTGAATTGTACCATCTGGCATAATTGCACCTTGGAACTTTGTGCCAGTCGTATAAGCTCCGTACATATTTGCTCCCTGTAAATTTGCTGCAGTTAAGTCTGCATCTATTAAATCCGCCATCTTCAGGTCTGCTTGATTGAGTATAGCGCCTGTTAGCTTCGCT
>CAZZVG010000993.1:0-3298 GCA_964657295.1 Iningainema sp.
TGGAAGAAGTCTTACTCTAGAAACATTAACCTTAGTACAATAATCACGGACTCAGTGCTCATATACGGTACATAAATGTGCTTTTACTAACATATAGCTGAAAAAGAACTCAAATCTCCCCCTCTTTTAAGTAGATCTATTCAAAATAAGTAAAAAACCGTACAATATTATGAGGACTATTCTCATGAGAAATTAGCAATTACCAACAATCATGTTGAAGAAGCGCGAATCATTTAGGATTGCTATAAGAGGTTAGAGTTAAGCGCCAGCGTGCTGGTAATATCGGTAATTTATAGAAATGTCCCCAATAGCGGAAATTCTAATTATTTTTCTTTTGATCTTCGCCAATGGTCTGTTCGTCATGTCAGAACTGGCGATTGTCTCGGCCCGAAAGGTGCGTCTGCAACAGCTTGCCAATCACGGAGATGCCAAAGCCCGCGTTGCTTTGGTATTGGCTTCTTCTCCGAATCAATTTCTAGCTACCGTTCAGATCGGGATCACACTCCTTGCCATTTTATCTGGTGCCTACGGTGAATCAGTATTTGCTAAGAGACTGACTCCGATCTTAAGTCTGATCCCTTGGGTGGCATCCTACAAGGAAGCGATCGCCTCGATTTTAGCTGTTTTAATTGTTACTTATTTAACACTGATTATTGGAGAACTGGTACCTAAGCGACTGGCGTTAAACCATCCAGAACCTATTGCTTCGGTTGTCGCCATTCCCATGCAAATGCTAGCTACAATTGCTGCTCCTATTGCTTATCTGCTAAGTATTTCTACAGATGCAATCTTACGGCTCTTAGGCATTAAACCTTCAACTGAACCACAAATTACAGAGGAAGAAATCAGAGTTTTGATCGAGCAAGGCACAGAGGAGGGAACCTTTGAAGAAGCAGAACAAGATATGGTAGAACGGGTGTTTCGTTTAGGCGATCAACCTGTGAACTCGTTTATGACACCGCGACCAGATATTATCTGGCTAGACTTGGAGGACACTGCGGAAGAAAACCGCCAAAAGATTATTGATGGTGGTTATTCCCGGTATCCCATATGTCAGGGAGAACTTGACAATGTGCTTGGTATTATCCCAGTTACGGACTTGTTAGTCCGGAGTTTCTGCAATGAGAAGTTAGATTTGACAGTCGGATTGCGACAGCCAGTCTTTGTTCCAGAAAGCACCCGTGGCTTGAAAGTTTTGGAGTTGTTCAAGCAAGCCGTAACTCATATGGCTTTAGTAGTTGATGAATATGGTGTGATTCAAGGATTAGTTACCCTCAATGATGTGATGAGTGAAATTGTTGGTGATGTTCCTTCTGATGAACTTGAAGATCCCCAAATTGTGCAACGCGAAGATGGTTCCTGGTTGTTGGATGGGATGTTGGGTGTAGATGAGTTTTTTGAACTTTTCAATCTCAAAAAGTTGCAATCCTTGAACAGAGGAAGCTATCAAACATTAGGTGGTTTTGTCATCAACCATCTAGGTCGTATCCCCGGTGTAGCGGATCACTTTGAATGGCAGAGTATGCGGTTCGAGGTAATGGATATGGATGGTAATCGCGTAGATAAAGTGCTGGTAGTGCCACAGGCGGATTCTACTAATTCTGAATCGAAAGATTCAGTATAATCAACCGCTGAGGGGGTAGTCATATAGAAAGTTTCCGCATAATAAATAGTTATGCTGCGAGTCTTCGGTGGGGGTTAGATGAGAAGTCAAGCCACTACTCTCAAAAGAAATCCGCAATCCAAGGAGATAAACCTGTGAATATTTGAGTAGCCACGGATAAAGCAGTTAGTGTGGCATCGAGTTTTCCCATGAGCTGCAATTGATGGGGTGTAAATAAACCTGTGTAGAGGGGGGCTAAACCTCGAATATCTAACTTTAACTCACCGTTTCCACCAATGCTTACTTCACCACGTCCATTGGCGACAGACAAGATAAATCTACCGTTGTTTTCAGCTAGCCAGTCATCTCGAACTTCCAGGTGCAGTTGAGTTTGAATTCCTTGTGGATAACCCCGCTTCTCCAGCGCCTTAGCTACATCTATTACCCGCAGCATCCAACGATCTACAAACTTTTGCTTAACAGTTTGCTCAGGTAATAATAACGACAAAAAGTCTACCCCTGAACTTTTCCAACGCACCCGATTAATTTGGGAGCGATGATTGGCAAGAAAACACCAGAAAGTTTGTGCAGCAGCAGTTGTGAGGACTGTCCAATCGCTGACTCGCACTACATAACCATCATCTTCTCTGTTTTGGCTGAAGAGAATGTACCCTTGGGGTTGGTCTGAACCGATAAGATAGGCGTAGAGCTTTTCCTTCTTATTGGGTTGGACTAGTTGCTCCCAAATAGCTTGATTGCGGTCCAAATTTCCATTGTTGAGTTTTGCTTGCTCCTGATATAGGTGATGAAAGACTTCATGATTGTTACTCTCTATAGGTTTGACTCTGAGTGGTTGCTCTCTAAGTTGGATACTTTCAGTAGTAACTTCCCACCCACAAAAGATACCCCCCTGCTCATACCCCGCTTTGCGGTACAGACGTTGAGTCGCTGGATAAAGAACGGAGATGGGTACACCCTTGGTATGGAGTTCCTTGACGGCGTGCTGCATCAAGGCGATCGCTGCTCCTGTTAAGCGATATTCAGGAGCAATCCCAACCGCCGCAATACCTGTCATCGGTACGCGCTCACCTCCCCACCACTGCCCCATCGAAATCATTGCCAGTCCACCAATAACTTGTCCACCCTCACGGATAATACGGAAGTTTTCTCTACCAATACGGTTGATATATAGTTCATTGTCCACTTCCCCAATAAAACACTGCTCGATAATCTTCCCAAGCTGCTGAACATCGTCTAAATTTGCGATCGGGCTGTATTCAAATTGAGGGGTCATAAATTTTACCGTCTAGCACCACCAAAATATAATTATATTACATACAAACTACAACGCTAATCGCCTCTACGTTACTCAGCAACTGTTAGCTAATTACTACCCATTCTTGCTTACTAAAGCCTACCTCTCGAATTACCTATTGAGCAAGGATGAGCAGCATTTTTGGTTTTCACCCGCTTCCTAAGTGTTCCATTATACCACAGTTATTAAATACCGACTTTTTACTTGAGTCTGTATTTTTTTGATTTAAATTTGTAAATTAGGTATGCGCTAACCCTGAATTCGGTAAATAACTGACTATTTGAATGCTTCGATCTGATCCAGATAAACATTAATTAGCTTATGATCGATAACTAAATCTTCAATTTGTGACCAAACACGGGCTAGAAATGAGTGAAATG
>CAZZVG010000994.1:0-3292 GCA_964657295.1 Iningainema sp.
TTTCCAATAGATATTCCTAAAAACGACCCATATTTTCCTCTAAACACGCCTTCAACTCAAGGAATCTCCAAAAAGAAAGATGGTAGCTTGCAGTTTGACTTTCTGCGAGACGCTTTTGTCCTTGGCACTGGGGTTCCTCAAGGCTCTGCACCACCCGTACCAGCAAAGGCACTCAACCAGAACACTCACTGGCTCGATCTTTCTACAGTCTATGGTTCTACTGATAACGTAGCAACAGCCGTACGTTCCAAGACAAAAGGCAGACTGAAAGTCTTGTCAGAGAATCCACGAGTGTTTAATAACGATCTGCTACCCAGCAACGACCAAAAACTCAGCAACCCAGGTGCATTCAAAGGAGTCGGGTTTCTCGGTGGTGATGAACGTGTGAGCGAGAACGATAGTCTGACTGCTCAGCAAACTCTATGGATGCGGAACCACAATCGCATCGCCCACGATCTGAGTAAGTTCCATCCTCAGTGGACGGACGAGCAAACATTCCAACGGGCGCGTGAGATTAACATTGCCGAATACGAAAATGTTCTCATGTACCAGTGGCTGCCTCTGGAAGCAGGTAATGTCATCAACCCCTACCAGGGTTACGATCCAAATCAGAGTCCAGAAATCACGGATGAATTTGATGTTGCGGCTCTGCGCTTGGGCCATCCTCAAACCAATGGTACAATCAAGAGTATTGATGCAAAAGGCAATGTCACAACTTTCCCATTGCTAACTTCATTTGGCGCACCTGATATCAATACAGGTAGCGATGTTGATGCTATTCTGCGAGGTAACAGCCAGATGGTTGCTGGGAACGTTAGTACTCAAGTCGTCTCTGATCTGCGTAATGCTTTGTTCCCGGCTGCAGGTGTTGGATTTGATCTGTATGCGGCTGATATACAACGTGGACGCGATCGCGGTGTGGCTGACTACAATCAGGTGCGGGTTAGCCTTGGTTTACCAAGAGTGACAAGCTTTAACCAAATCACCTCAGACTCAAAACTCGCAGACACTTTGCAAAATCTCTACCACACTGTAGACGATGTAGACTTACTGGTTGGGTTATTGGCAGAAAAGCCTGTAGCCCCATCTGGTGTGGGAGAAACTTCCCAAAAAATCTTAGTGCAGCAATACGAGCATTTGAGGGATTCAGACCGTTTTTGGTTTGAAAGACCTAAATCTCAAGGTGGTTTTTTTACCTCAGAGGAAATTGCAGATATCAAACAGGTTTCTTTCGCTGACATCATCAAGCTCAATACTGAAATTACTGATATTCCAGAAAACCCTTTCTTGGTTGCATCTCCAACCAACCCCATTAAAAACGATCTGCTGGACTTAACCTCCTTTTCGGGACAAGGGAAAGCTCAGATAGAAGTCACTAGATCCGCTAATTATAATGATAGTGTTGGCTTTTATCAGGTAGCCGATCGCAACGGAACTGTGGTTGATCCCATCACTGGTAAATCCTTGAGTCCCAACCAGAGCGGAGATTATGCTAAAGTAGCCATAGGCAAGAGCGTAGCGGAGTACAGGGTCAATAATAATCTCAGCACGTCGAATTTCAATGTCAATTTATCAGGTGGAACTATCCTCGCTCCTTATATTATTCAAAATGGCAGCAAAGATGATTTTCAGAAAGGTCACGCTCAAGCATTCTTTGGTATCGCTACAGCTAATCAAGATGCAATGAGTCATGTCCACAAACTAGGGAGTGGCAACACGTTCACATTTGCCTTTGAAGACATGAGTGGTTCTGTCACTAATGGAAGCGATCGCGATTTTAATGATGTTGTGATGAAAGTCACTCTGGTATAATCTCATAAATAAAATTTCCTGACAAAAATACTTTTTAGGTAGGTTAATCAAGATGTTTTTTTTGACAACCAGATAATAAATTCAATATTGAAACTTTATGATTTTGATTCTGGTTGAAATATTAACTTCATACTTGGGATGATATAACTACTGATATACGGTTACATACTTAATTAAGGAGAGATCAGAGAAAAGTCAAGGTAATTTGTACCTACATAGTTCCTAAACGACTCTCTTTATTAAATTATCACATGTAACTGTAAGTCATCTAAATACATTGATTTTTATCTACTCTACACTACCTTCAATTCACAATACATGGTTTAGCATCATTTTTTATATTCTGCCTCAGTAATTTAGCCAGAAGTATCAGAAATGAACGCTGCCTTTGTGTATTTGCTAATCATTTAGCCCCATTATACACCTAGTTAAAGGAACTTAAGAGTGATGCAACTCTATACATCTATTGAAATTGAACGAGTCCAACAAGACCTCTCCGCGTTAAAGGAAATTAACGAGTGGGTGAAAACGTTTTTAGCAAGACCTCATCGCGCTCTAGGTAGATCCGGTCCTGTTTGTCCTTTTGTGCCTCAAGCAATCAAGTTCGACAGCATTCGGTCAACAGTTATTCGGGCGAAAAATCTGGAACCACAGCAAATTGAAGAAATTGTTCTGAGTTTCCGTGACACTTTCTTTGAACTGGAACCGCGAGATAGAGAAGCAGGTATCCATAAAACCATATTATTAGTCTTTCCTGATATTCATCTAGATGATACGGATAAAATGATTGATGCTGTTCAACAAAAACTTAAACCTTTTTTTGTTGAATCAGGACTCATGTTAGGAGAATTTCACAATCGGACGGAAAGCCCAGGTTTACACAACCCAAACTTTCGTCCCCTACGCAGTCCTATTCCCCTCTTAGCTATCCGCTACATGGTTGAAGTCGATCTGCCTTTTCTTCTAGCTGCAGATGATTTAGGACTACGTATCAGATATCTTAAAGCATATTTACAGCTTTTTGATCAAGGTGGCAAAGATAGCATCAATTTAACTAATGCTCGACGAGCATTAGCATTAGCCCAAACTCAACTACAACAGGAAAATATATTAACATCAACTCCCGATGTTTCTCAAAAAAGATCAGATATCAGCCAATCGGTGCGCCCAGTTGGTTCTTGCCCATTTGCTCACCACAGATAATATTGACGCGAAGAGGTTTTTAAGACAGTCACATATCCGGTCTTTATTTAAAGAAAAATTGAAATTTTGCCTCTAGTTTGAGATGCCGTGGTATCATAGTTTTGCTCTACCCAGAATATGTCATCCAAAACGCCTACAATTACCCCGGTTTTAAGGCGTTGAAAACACACAGACCTCCCTATGTTTGAAGGCGGGACCTAAGGCTTATGTCTGGGTTCCCATTGTCACGGCGATGAGGGTGCCTAGTACCGCAAGGCGGAAGTCAAAAGTCAAAAGT
>CAZZVG010000995.1:0-3291 GCA_964657295.1 Iningainema sp.
TGCCGCTTTCCTCGCCCCTACCAAGGATTTGAACGAACGCATAATTAATTTTCGCTTCCTCAGTTTAGGATATCGGATCAATCCCTTTAAGTCCTGAGCGTTCCAGAATTGTGTTCTGCTAAGCTATAATTAATAGCAAACCTCAATTAATCTCAGACATGAAGTAGTAGTAGAGAACCGTTGCACAGAAAGCGATGGAGGTTACTCAGGAAGAATCACCAAGAACTTAGTAGTTGCTTGAAAGCAACCTAGTATAGCTTAGCGGTACTGTATCTACTCACCATTCTAAGACGAATCACCTTGTTGAGGTTTAATAATGCAGAAAAAATCAATTGTATTAGCTGAGAATATAGCTTACGAACTTACATCAACCAAGACTTTATTTCAGGGAGTTCAAGTGAGTATTGAGGAGGGCGATCGCATTGCCTTAGTCGGTCGTAATGGAGTCGGTAAATCAACTTTCCTGCAAATTCTTGCGAGTCAACTTGTCCCTACGAGCGGTTCTATTTCACGCTATGGTACCGTTTACTACTTGCCGCAGATTAGCACTATCCGGCAAGAAATCAAAGCGGATACGGTACTCAATTTTTTGAGTTCTATGACTGAGGAATGGTGGAAGATTGAGGAGATTTTGGCAGCAAACAGTAGGGGCGAACGGCTGTTCGCCCCTACTACGCTTGACTTATCCCTACCGCTAGCTTCTTTAAGTGGTGGGGAACTCACAAAGCTATTTCTAGCGATTGGTTTATCTCAAAAGCCAGACGTGTTATTGCTGGATGAGCCAACAAACCACATGGATTTGATCGCCCTGGAAAACTTAAGGCATTTTCTTCTTGAGTTTGAGGGAGCTTTTGTGATTGTCTCTCACAAGCCTTTTTTCTTGGATATGGTAGTAAATATTACCTGGGAACTCACACCAGATCGAGTCAATGTCTATGGAGGCAATTTTTCTTTATACCGGGAGCAAAAAGAAATAGAACAAGATGTTGCTATGAGATCGCACTCGTTTGCTAAAAAAGAACTCAAGCGTGCTAAAATATCAGCATTGCAAGAACAGCAACGGGCAGCCCAATCTCACGGCAATGGTCGTCAAAAGTTTCTGGGTGGTAGTGTAGATAAAGTTAAAGCAGGGCTTCTGAAAACAAAAGCCGAAGCAAAAGCCGGAACAGCGAAAAAGAAACATGAAGCAGTAGTAGCAAAAGCTACTGAAAAAGTGGCAATAACGAAGGTAAAAACCACGAAGGCAACGAGTATTCAATTGGAAGAAAGAAGTCAAAAACGCCGAAATCTCATTGATATTCAAGGTGCAAATCTTCTCTTAGGCGATCGCCTGCTGATTGAAAACATCCAGCTTCATTTGTCTACAGGGGATAGAGTGGCGATCGCAGGTGCTAATGGTTCAGGTAAATCGAGTTTGGTGAAAGCAATCTTGGGGATGGAGAACCAAACAGCGATTTTAAAGTCGGGAGAAGTTGTGCTGGCGACTGGATTGAAAGCTGTGTACTTGGATCAAACCTACGAACTGGTGAACCCTGAGCAAACAATTCTAGAAAACATCCAAGCTGCCAATCCCAATCTCAGTTATCAACTCTTGCGGCAGCAGTTGGGGCACTTTCTGTTTAAAAATGATGAGGTGAACAAACGCGCATTAGTGTTGAGTGGAGGTGAGTTGGCAAGGTTAGCGATCGCGATCATCAGTATTTCGGAAATTGATTTGCTGATTCTCGATGAACCAACCAATAATTTGGATATTGAAACTGTTGACCAAATGGTGGAAGGTATTAATGAGTACCAAGGTGCGCTTTGGGTGATTTCCCACGATTTAGATTTCTTGAGTCGGATAGACATCACTCAAGCTTTTAAGTTAAGTCCGCGTCTGCGTACCTTACAGATGACTGCACATTTGCCCGATGAATCCGAGCAATACTATCAAGAATTACTGGACATTTGTCAGAATTGGAGCTAGTAGTTTTAGTGAGTTTTTAACCCCATTTTAACTCTCCGCTGATACCGGACATGATAATAATGACTTCCAAACGTTAAAACTGCATCAAGATCGCACAAATGGCAAGGGCTATTGTGCTAATCTTAATAGTTTGTCTCTTTTGCCAGTTGCTCGAACTCTGCTCAACCTCGTCTTAGCGCTTCCATATTCATACCATGTCTACCCAACGCACAATTCAAAGCATCTACACTGATGGCGCTTGCACTGGCAACCCTGGGCCTGGCGGTTGGGGTGTCGTCGTCTATTTCAGCGATGGTTCAATTCACGAAATGGGCGATGCATCTGCCCGCACGACTAATAATAAGATGGAGATGCAAGCGGCGATCGCAGCCCTCGAATTCCTACAAACATCAAAACAAACCGAACCTATTATCCTCCACACTGACAGTGAATATCTAATTAACTGTGTGACTAAGTGGGTGAAGGGTTGGAAAAAGAAAGGTTGGAAAAAGGCAGATGGAAAACCTGTTCTTAACCAAGATTTGTTAGAGACTCTCGATGAGCTTAACACTCAACAGGTAAAGTGGCAGCACGTTCGGGGTCATGCAGGGAATGTAGGCAACGAACGCTGTGATGCGATCGCCCGTGCCTTTGCCACTGGCAGAACCCCATCTTTAAAACAAATAGCACTCTCCCATTCTTCGCAATCCTTAGAACAAAAAAATGGGGCAAATGTATCAGAAATATCCGATTCTGACAAAAATATTGCAATAATTAACAAAAAGATACAAGAAATTAGTATTGCAACAGACATAACTACTATGGATCAACAGACTGCACCTACAACTACCGCTACAAATGAGGAAATCCCACGCGAGATGAGGGTGGGGCAACTCCGGAACTTAGTTGAAACCCTCCGCACAGCTGACGAAATTGCCGAAAAAGGCTACTTAATTACCAGTTCCGAACTGGCAGATCTCATGGATGTCCACGCAAGTGCCGTTACCAGTCGGGGAGACGAGTGGCGCTGGCGAAACTGGATCGTGTCACGCGTACGACGAGAAGGCAATCAAATCCTCTGGGAACTGGAAAGAGGCGATCAGGTAGAGAGTGAAAATGAATAACTCAATACTTCCTTCCCCTCCACTCTCGTGGAGTGTGGAATGCAGATAAGAAGATTCGCAGTACTGCTAGTGAGTCAGCTAGAGGAGAAAGCCAGAATAACCAACCGCCTTTTGCTTGGGTACGATCATAGGAAGGTGCGATCGCAAAAAGCATTGCGAAGCGAATCACGAGGAGAAATAAATTCAGTCCCAGTAAGAGGAGAGGGGGAGAGGGGGAGAGGG
>CAZZVG010000996.1:0-3289 GCA_964657295.1 Iningainema sp.
TGCTCTGCGTGCTGGGCAATTTAATATTGGTGGGGAAGGACAAATTTATCTTGGTGCTTTAGGAAGTGCTGTGGTAGGGTTGTATATTCAAGGGTTACATGCTTTGATTCATATCCCGTTGGCACTTTTCGCAGGGTTTGTGTTTGGTGCCGTTTGGGGTTTGATTCCTGGTTATCTCAAAGCGATACGGGGTGTTAATGAGGTTATTACCACTCTGCTGCTGAACTACATAGCCATAAATTTAGTCAGTTATCTAGTTCAACATCCTTTGCAGGAAGCAGGTGCGCCTAGCCCTTATTCGCCACTCATTGCTAAAGAAGCTCAGTTACCAATTATTCTACCAGGAAGTCTTGCCCATGCAGGAATACTATTGGGGTTAGTTGCTGCAGGGATTTTGTGGGTATTACTTGTGCTCTCGCCTCTTGGCTATCAAATTTCTGCGGTTGGGTTTAATCCGATTGCTTCTCGTTACAGTGGTATTTCTGTTGAACGCACAATCATGTTGGTGATGAGTTTGGCGGGTGGTTTGGCGGGGTTAGCTGGTGCGTGTGAGGTGATGGGGTTGAAATATCGGCTGTTTGAGGTGGTTTCTTCGGGTTACGGGTTTGATGCTATTGCGATCGCTTTTCTCAGTCGAGGTAGCGTTTTGGGTGTCATCCTCACTTCTCTTTTCTTTGCTGCTTTGAGGAGTGGAGCAAATGTTATGCAGCGTAGTGCAGGGGTACCCATCACTGTGATTTATGCAATTCAAGGTTTGACTGTGCTATTTATTGCAATTAGTCTTGCAGTGGAATATCGAAAGAGTTAGGCAAGATGCCCAACGCCAGGTGCTACAACGGAGGGAACCTCCGCAACGCACTGGCTCCCCCACAAGGAACTCAAGATGATTGTGCACTACCAGTTAAAGCACCTTTTTTACCTCCAGTTGATTGTCTTAGGGTCTTTTTCATTTTTGACCCAAAAGTCTGTCGCGATGACTAGGTTGAAAGTCTCGCATGATATGGATTTGAGAGTTTTTTGGGTTATGGTGTTATCCTACATAATTAGTTGCAACTTAGCAACTAGACAAAATAACAAAGTAGCAACTCAGTAGTCTGTGAAACCGTTCACAAGATACAGCATGACCTCGAACAGTGAAACGCCAGAATCAAGACACTCTGCAACTGATCCCGAAGCATGTCGGGATATGCAGAAAAAGTACGGCTGGACGTTATTGCGAATAGAACCAACTAGAGACAAAATTCTTAAGGTTGACTGCTTATTTAGAGGAGAAACCAAATTTCCTAAATATTACCAAGAGGACTAGGCGATGAGCAAGTACATCATTTTCAAAACAGAATCAATGTCAGCAGAAGGATGGGAAGAAAGGCTACTAGCTCACACAGGAGCTTTTACTAATATTCTTGCAGAACACTATGACTCGTCTAATTCTCCCTTACCTGAACCCGGCTACAGGCTTCGTGAGTATCACAGGATTGAACAGTTTACTAATCCTCAGTTCCCTGGCGCGAGCACTCACAGTAGAATAGGAGACTGGGAAGTGACCAGGGTTGAGGAGTATACTCCAGAAATCCAGACTTGTGACCTTGAAGTTATTGCTATTTGTTATTGTCGATATTCGCCCGTAGTTACTCCGCTTGAGCCACTGCCACAAATTCAAGTTTCTCAAGAATTGCAGGAAGTTCAGGGGTGACTAATTTCTTTTCTGATTATCTGGTTTCCAGTCTTCATCTGGCAGTACCTTTAGCTTTTGCTGCACTGGGAGGACTTTACTCAGAACGTTCAGGGGTACTGAACATCGCTTTAGAAGGAATGCTCTTAACTGGGGCTTTCACGAGCGCTGTTGCTACTTTTTATACAAATAATGTTTGGATGGGTGTCCTTGCAGCTTTCGTAAGTGGAGGATTGGTAGGGTTACTTCACGCGTTCTTGTCTGTCAGTTTGCGGGTTGAGCAATTGGTTTCTGGGTTAGCAATTAATCTTGTCGCAGCTGGAGTCACATCGTTTCTAGCACGGTTGGTTTTTAGCAGTGGGAACACTCAGCGTCTGGTGGGAATTCAGCCCATCATCATTCCTGGTTTAGCTCATCTTCCCTTGCTCGGTTCTCTCTTGTTCCAGCAAGATGCTCTAGTCTATTTGCTATTTATTCTAGTTGCTTTGAGTACTTATATCTTATTTTCTACCCGTTTTGGTCTGACTCTACGTGCTGTAGGAGAATATCCTAAGGCTGTTGAGACGTCTGGGATGTCAGTACAACGGGTACGTTACCTTGCTGTGATTATGAGTGGTTGTCTCGCTGGATTGGGTGGTGCATATTTAAGCTTAGTGCAAGTAAAATACTTTGCCGAAGGAATGAGTGCAGGAATTGGTTTTATTGCGATCGCCGCATTAATTTTCGGCAAGTGGCATCCTATATTCAGTTCCTTAGCCTGCTTACTCTTTGGTGCTACAGAAGCTTTGCAATTACGAATTCAAGCATTAGGTGTGAATATCCCTTACCAATTTTTAAGTATGCTTCCCTATACAGTCGCAATTCTCGCTTTAGTTGGTTTAGCTGGTAACTCCAAGCCACCTGCAGCTTTAGGCATTTCTTATCCAGAAAAAAAGATTTGATGATAAGCCTGAATTGTTTGACAGGCAATCGCATTCCAACTATAATTTTTTAAGGCATATTCTCGAGCGCGTAACCCCCGTCTAAGGCGTTCGTCAGGGTTTTGCAAAGCGCTCTGAAGTAACTCGGTAAGTGACGGTACATCCATTGTACTTACCCATCCCGACTCGCTATCGCGCACGTCTTGACAAATATGTACTTGATCTGATATTAATACACATGTTCCTGCAACCATCGCCTCAGCGACAGCAATACCAAAATTTTCGTAGTAGGACGGCAAGACGAATAAGTCAGCAGCTTGCAGTAAAGCAGACTTTAATTCACCTGTGACAAAGCCAGTGATGGTGGTGTGCGATCGCATTGGTGAAGCTTGGATTTGGGCTTTAATCTTTTCTTCGTAATCAGGATCTTGAGGATTCGTTCCCGCTAAAACAAAGTGAAAATTTAACCCAGTGTCTAAAAGCTTTTCTAAAGCTGGAATAAGTAAATTTAACCCCTTTTTGGGATCAATCCGCGACATAAATAATACTAAAGGCACATCTTCTGGTATCCCATATTTACTTTGCACGACACTTCCCCCCTTTTTAAGCGGAAACTCAGAGGGGATAACACCTAAAGGAATCACTAAATCTTGTGTGGCGACACCAAATCGTTCTGAGATTTTCGCTTCCTGAACAC
>CAZZVG010000997.1:0-3288 GCA_964657295.1 Iningainema sp.
CCACGAAGTAAATCCAGATTTTGGGAAGCTTGTAGCCGGAGAGAATGATTTGTTGTAGAGGCGATAATTGGTTCTATTGTAGACAGAGCGATCGCACATCGACGATCAGTTTTCAGTAACGCCACCCGCGCACCTTCGACAATCGACGGCGGAAATCTCCACCACTTTTGTTTTCAGGGATGAAAATAGCCAAAACGCCACCTCATGAGTTGTCCGACAAATTCTCTAGTAAAGGAACAGTCTGCAAACTCAGGAACTGCGACTTACATACACAATTGTTCATACCACTTAAGTGATGAATTGCTGCTTTCAAGGAATGATATTCTCGTGGCGTAATCTCTCGAAGAGATCAAGGAAGGACAGCAGCGTTTTTTGATAATCGAGAAATCCAAGGCCTCTGCTCTTCGACATATCGTGGAGGCATTCGATTTCCCGACCCAAATCTGCATCGGTATGCCACCAAGAGGCAAGTTGGGTCAACAAATGCGGCTTGAGACCGTGTTGAGCAACAATACCATCCCACACTGGTCCAGCCTCTTTCATCTGCTGAGCCAAAGGAGTCGCATACCCAGGGTAAGGTGCGGCCTCGATGCCAAAGAATGCCGCGAGCTCTGGCCACAGCCAGCGCCAGCGGAAGATATCACCATTGACGATGTTGAAAGCCTGGTTGGCGGCTTCAGGCGTAATCGAAGCCCACTCAAGATGCCGTGCGAGCAGATGTGCGTCAGTGACATCGACCAAGCCGTTGTACTGCTGGGGCGAGCCGGGGAAGAGAAAGGGGCGTCCGGTTTCGCGGCAGATAGTCGCGTACACTGAGAGTGTGACCCCCATGTTCATCGCGTTGCCGAGTGCGTAGCCAATGATCGTTGATGGCCTGTGAACACTCCACTCAAAGCCTCGCTGCGCGGCCTTTTCAAACAGAATGTCTTCCTGCACATAGTAGAAGTTCAGACCGGGGACGCGAGGCTGCTCCTCCCGGAACGGCGTGTCCAACGTGCTTTGTCCATAGGCCTCGAACGAGCCTAGATAGTTCTTCCCGCCGGTCACAAGGGCAACGTGAGTAAGCCTGGGTGCCGCATCCAGCGCCTCAAGAAGGTTGCGAAGCATGGCACCGTTGACATCGCAGTTCTCTTGCTCGGTAGCCTGGCGGGACCAGGTACAGAAAAAAACGTGCGTCACATCGATTCCTGCCAGCGCCGACTTCAGTTCGTCACGGTCGAGCAGATTTGCCGAAACGGGAAGGATTCCTTGCTCTGTCGATGGGTTGCGGGCTAGCCCGTACACCGTCCAATCGCTAGTCCTTACAAGGTGGTCGGAAAGGTTCTTGCCCACAATGCCTGTCGAACCTGCGACAAGCGCAATCTGTCTGGTGCTCATCAAGATCGTCCTTTCTACTGTAACTGTCAGTTTCAATAGTGCCACAGCTTGAAAACAGATACCATCTGTGTTTACTGGTACCAGGACTAGTTGTACCATTATCACGTCTACGGCAAGCGATAGATGATTTTAGATCAAAGTGCGACGCCCTTGGCAACCACTTTGTGGTATCGCTTGCTACTTTGCTTTATACAGGCTGTTCAAGACACGGAATACCTTCAATGAGTGTACGCCTGTTGGGAGCATCAGTTCTGTGTGAGGAGCGATCGCTCCTGAGCGAATGTTAAGAAAGATTTGGGTAATGGATAGCTTTACCAAGAAGATTTGAGGAGGCGTAAAGCCAGGACTGCAACCATAATTATAGCGCTTCTCAAGATTATAACGTAAAAAAATAGATCATAAATCTTTAGTGTTTTAGTATATTCTTTCTTATTAAGAGACATTTTGACAATGTAATTTTATTTACTATACACGGAGGAATTTTATGCGAAGATCCGCGACTTTGGTAAGGTTATTGCTTGCGTGTATGTGTATAGGAAGTGTATTGAAACCTGGCGGTAGGACGCAGGCAGTGATCGAAGGTTCTTGTAGCGCCCAGACAGATAAAGTGCCACGAATCGCCCTTATTTCAGCATTTTCTGGAGAAGCTGATCGCCTCGTTGACGAAATGCAACTGAATAATGGAGCCAACCAATTCGACGGCTGTACGGTGATCAATGGTCATCGCTTTAGCAAAGGGAAGCTGCGTGGTAAAAATGTGGTAGTGTTGCTAACAAACATTAGTGTTGTGAATGCCTCTATGGTTACTCAATTAACCTTAGACAAATTTCGCATCACTAATGTTATTTTCAGTGGAGTCGCCGGGGGAGTTGGCGGTATCGGCGCAAATGACAACAATCCAGATACGCCCAATGAGACTCCAATCGGATCGGTTACTATTCCGGAACGCTGGGGCTTTCATCAAGAAATGTATTTCAACAACACCCGAGATACAGTTCCTTGTGCTTTCTCAGTCGGATTGCAACTCAACCATACATTACAAGAAGCATCGCAGGAAGCTCAAAGCTGTAACTTTATATCCGGAACCGCAAAATCGCTAGGCTTAGCTAATACTGGGACAATCTTTGCACCGGATGCGAAAAATGCCTTTTTACGTAACACTAACGTGAGTTCCGATAAAATACCCCAATATTTCTTAGATGCAAATAACACACAGCAACTCCGCTCAGTACCGTTTCCAAATGTACCAACTAATCCAAACACAAATCAGAATCTCAGGTTTTGGTTTACCGTCGATCCACACCTGTTAGCCAAAGCTCGCCAAATTAATGTCGAACTTTTAAACTGTGCACCAGTCGATAGCAACGGAAAATGTCACAGTACGCCGCTCGATCCCGCTCCTCGTATTATTGTCGGTGGAAATGGACTTAGTGGTCCTACTTTTGTCGATAATGCTGCTTATCGCAAATACGTGGCAACAAATTTAAACTTCGACGAACACGGTAACAAAAACAGCAATACTGAGGTGTTGGTTGCGGATATGGAAACCACAGCTTCGGCAATGGTGGCTTTTTCCAATCGTGTACCCTTTATTGCAGTACGGAGTGTCTCAGATCTTGCGGGCGGTGGTGAGCAGTCAGCAGCAGCACAACTGCAGACTTTCTTTGCAGTAGCGGCTGAAAACCAAGCACGCGTCGTGTTGAAGCTGGTAGAATTACTGTAGTTTTCGGTTAAATATGGCGATACGGCTTAAGCCGTTGCCCGTTGAAGTAACTCGCATTCTGACTCCTGACTCCTGAATTCTTAGTCTTTGGCATTGCCCCTTAACTAACAATTCCCCATTTATTATAATCACCTATACTTTTGCAATTCAAATGAGCATTCACCGAGCGAGCCAAAGCTTTTGCTAAA
>CAZZVG010000998.1:0-3287 GCA_964657295.1 Iningainema sp.
GGCAATCGGAGTCATAGTTGGATGTCAAGCAAAAAACTTGATCCAGCCGAAGCTATTACAAAGAACTGCTGCCAGTGCGTTTGCAGTAGTCGGGATATTTCTTCTTCTCAAGCATTAGACATAAGATGCTTTTGCCTAAAAGCTAACCGAGCGAATTAGCTCTTGGCAACGACCATCGGCTTTTTTCGCAAACCAACAGATTTTTTAGTGACAAAAGTAAAAAAAGACCAGCCTACTATAAGCTAGTCTTTGAATTTTATCTTCGCGTTGTCTTCTCAATAAAGTTAAACCCAAGTCGCGAGTTCCCAAAACGCAACGGGCAATCTTTCTTAACAGTATTGTAGCAGCCAACACAGATCTTTCCACAAATTTTTGCAAAAAAGATATTGCCAGGAAAAAGTTACCTCTATCTTTAGAGAGGGGGGGAGGGGGAGAAAAATCACTTATGACTCCTGGGCAGTAGGGTTGGGGAAGATCTTAGGAGGAGCGAAGATGTGCATGTGGATTAAACCCGCCCCGACTTGTCTCCTATCTCCCTTGCCTGTTGAGCAATTAATTGCGGTTGTCCCCAGATGACACGTTCGTGCTTGTAAATAGCAATGCCCGGTTTAGCTCCTTTGGGTTTGTAAACGTGCTTTAGCTCAGTGTAAACAACTGGAACTTGCTCGCTCTGACGACCACGACTGTAGTATGCGGCTAAGTTAGCAGTATATTGTAGATCAACGTCTTCTGGCACGGTTCCTGGTTCTCGTCGCAATAACACATGACTTCCAGGAATTTCTTGAGCGTGGAACCATAAGTCGTAATCCCCAGCAACACGAAATGTCAGTTGGTCGTTCTGACGGTTGTTGCGACCGATGAGAACTTCAAAACCGCTTTGAGTGCGGTAGCGGTAAAAGTTGGTAGTAGCTTCAGTTGAACTACGGCTCTTATATTCTGGATCTTCTAGGTACCCCTGTTGAACGAGTTCTTCACGGATCTCTTCTAAAGCTTGTAAATCCTCTGTTAAATGGTAGTTGTCGATGTGAGCGATCGCCGCTTCCACTTGCTCTAAATACTCAATTTCCGCCTTAACTTCTGCCAGTAGGGGTTCTACAGCAGTGCGAGCGCGTTTAAGTTTCTGGTGCTGTTTATAAAGACGTTGAGCATTTTGCACAGCATTTTTATCTGGTTCTAAGGCGATCGCCACAGGCAAGTTAGTCTCAAAGTCAGGAAGAGTCATTTCCTTCATTCCTGGTAGCCAATCTTGCAGGTACGCCATCAACAAATCAGCCTTTTGTCGATACTCATCTGCTCGATCTGATTGCTGCAAGCGTTGAGCAAACGTCGTCGCCTTAGTTCGCAATTTTTCTAAAAAATTATTCAGCTTCTGACTCAGCTGATGCCGTAGTTGAGAAAAGGTTTGTTGATTGAGCTGATCAGTGTAGTAGCGGTTGAGTAACTCTTGGACATTTTTCGCTGGTTTCAGATTAGACCAGTTCAGTACGGTGTAGCCTTCCGTTATCCAAGCCGGCTCAAACTTAGATTCTTCTAAAGCATGTAGCCATTTTTGCCAGTAGTGAAACAAAATGCGCCAGTCATCTGGGGTTAGGGCATCAGTTGTGATTTCTGGATCTAGATTTGCCGCCAGTAGTAGCGACTGTACCAGTGACGGAGAAACACCGCGATAACTTTTCAGCAACTGACGCTTAAAAGCTCCCGGTACTAAGCTGACTCTTTCAAGCCAGCGTTCTGGTGATTCGGAAAGATGAGGAATGACACCAGTGAGACTGGGTGGTTTTTCATAAGGTTGTCCGGTAAGAATCGGACGAACGCTAGATTGAAGTTGGTTGACTTGGTGCGCTGCGGTGATAATGATATTATCTGCATCAGTAAGAATTACATTGCTGTATTTCCCCATAATTTCGACGTACAGGTGATATAATGCGCGTTCTCCCGGACGACGGGCAAATTGCAAATCAACTGCACGTTCCCAAGGTGCGATCGCTTCAATTGCCACCAATGCCAAACTCCCTAACTGATGTAGCAATTGTTGGCTGAAGGTGAACGTGTCTGGTGTTCTTGGTGGGGGATCGCCGATGCAAATGCGAGCTGCTTGGGGATGCCAAGAAATTTCCAGCCAATCGCGCTTTTTTAGAGTACGTAGTGCTATGGAAATGGTATGGCGATCGCGCTGATAAACCTGCTCTAACCGCGCTGGTAGCCAGCTATTGCGTATTTCGCTACAAGCCGCAATGAGCGTTGTGAAGTCAACTGTTTGCACATTGATATTTCCTGTTCTGGACCAATAAAGCCCTATTTTATCTTGAGTAACAGACTACGTTGCGCTCTTTGTCGTCTTAGCGTCACGATGAAATGCGCTATGTAGGCAAAAACGTTCCTGAATTTAGTCTCAATAATTCTTCACACAGCCAGCAACCGACACCCTATCCCCTGTCACCTGCTCTGTGCTTTTCTTCAAAGGGTAGTACTGCGTAGTTGGTATGCTTAGAGAGAATTTTTCTTAAATTAGACTTATGGAATTAGAATTTATTCCTGTTGAAGAGTTTTACTTTGCTATCACCTTGGCGGTTCGGACGATGGAAGAAGTAGAAAACCCAGGTTTAGTCGAGCAAGTGCGATCGCGACTGCTAGTAGAATGTGGTCAACCCTCTACTGTTGCTTCTGGCAAACAGAATACGTTTAATTATGTATTTCGTGTCCAAGGCATAGACAACAGTCCGGCACCTGGACTTGTGGTGTCAGTTTCCGACTGGCAGGAAAAACTGCGCTTAAGCAGCGATTATGGCTGGATACTCGATCTTGAACGCAAAGCAATCCATACAGACAAGTTCAAGTTGCGATCGCAGTTTGCCCAAGACTTGCGGTCGTACTTGCAAAAATGGCTAAAAATTTCCCTTAACTAATTAGTTAAGGAACAATGGGAATTAAAAATTAAAAATCAAAAAAACTGATTTTTAATTTTTAACCTTTGTCCTCTATGGATCAATTTGTCGTTTGTGCCGCTAGCATCTGTTTCAGCTTTTCTAATTCGTTTGCCCAACGGGGATCTGGACGAATAGTATCCGAATCAGACGCAGTAGTGGTTTCACGAGCTGGACTTCCGCCACGACGATATTTCTTGTTATTATTAGAAGAACTTTTCTCGCGACGGTTGCTTTCTTTAATTGGTCCCGGAGTGCTGCTTGGGGCACTATTTGCAGCTTTGGGAGCTGGTTGCTCCTCATTCTCCTCACTTTTAGTGCGAGGTAATGCCTTCTCTATCTTGATCGGAGAATCTTTGAACA
>CAZZVG010000999.1:0-3285 GCA_964657295.1 Iningainema sp.
GGATTATATTTGCCGCACCATTTAGGTCCGAATTTATGAACCAACCTTTAGCAGTTTTGTATTGCCCACGACCGATGCCATCACCTTTGTTCCCACGCTTTCCAGATGGTTTCCAGTTAGCAGGTTTTTCGCTGCCGTACACTGGTAAAAAATCGTTATCTAGATAGTTCGTTTTCGAGGTGTAGCTCTCTTCAGTCTCGTGAAATTGTATTCCAACTTCTTCACATAATTGTCGGATTCTTTCTTTTAACTTAGCAGTAGGAATCTGTACAAAATTCTGATTCTTTCTACCTCCTAAGTTGACTTCGGTTTTCACACCTTGTCCCCAACCAAAAATTACATTACCAATGCGATGTTCTAAACAGTGGTTGACAACAAATCTTGCTGTTTTGTTAACTGCATCTCTCATAACGCGGTGACGATCTTCCGTCAATCTTGCTAACTGGTCATCCCAATATTTCTCGTTTTTCCCCTCTTTGATTTTTGCTACAGCCCGGTTGTATCTCTGGTTGATGGATTTTAGCTTTTTACCATCAATAATAAAAGATTCCCCTAATGTTGAGACAACTGAGAGCCAATTATCAACACCTGGATCAATTCCCAAAGCTTGTGTATGATCTAAAGCTATAAGACAAGTAGAGCCATCGTTACCATCTTCATAAACATACTCTGCATAAAGCTCTCGGTTACGGGGTAGAATTCTTAATTCGACTATTTGATGTGTTTTGAAGCCATAGCCACCAGGTATCCAGATATCGCCGTCAACATCAGAAGACAATTCCCTACTTATAGGTATTCGACAGCAGCCTGTTACAATGTCAAACTTAAGCGCTTGTGCTGGAATGGTAACAGTAGCCAATCCTCCTTTGTTTCGGTAATTTGGCATTCTAGGTTTACCATTTAACTCCCCTTTAAAAAATAAAGGCAAGAGTTTATTGTAGCTGGTAAATGCTTCTATTACCGATTTAATAGTTTGCTGAGCTTGTTGCCCACCAAGTAGCTTGTAATGAGGATTTTCTTTCAGCGCTTCCCAAACTACTGGATAAGAAGCCGATTTTACCTTGGACATTTTAAATTCTGAGCGAAAGAAACCGTCTTTATCAAAAAATTCGATGCGCTCACAAGTTTCAAAATGTTTCCGCCTAATCTCAAAAATAGTACAGTTCGCTAGAGAACTAGCATGTTCACACATGAGAACAAACAAGTTCATAACATTATCTGAAATTGCCTGAGTTAGTCTAATTTGCTGAGTTCTATACATTGCCACTTCCCGTTAATATGTTAGCATGAACGCAACAACATTTTTAGTGCTTTATGAAAAGTGAAAGTTTAACAATTCGGATGAGTCAACGGAGAAAGCATAAACTATTGTTATATGCAGCGCAAAAGGATAAAACTATTACCGGATTGATTGAAGAGTGGGTGGATAGTCTTGTTTTGAAAGAAGAAAGAGAGACAACAGGTTAAAACCTGTTGAGTCGGCTTTCATCCCCGGTTAAAACACAGATATGTTTTTCCGCCACACTCCAAAACATATCTTCGGGGGTTCTCACCCTCCCATTATGCTTTGATAGGCAGATAAAAGTGTAGGCATCCGTATACACGTACTCATATATGTGACATAATTACTACTTGAAGCACTGAATCTGAAACGAATTAGATAGAATTGCTATAAAGGGGTGTCTGTACTGTATTAAGTTCGTAGTTACGTTTTAGCGCTAAAGCGCACGGACAGTTCGGAGGAGGGTTTCCCTCCTCCGAACTGTCCTCAACTACGAACCACTTAATTTATAAGTCATTAGCCTAACTTGAGATATGACAGTATTTTTACTGAAGTTTAAAAAAAGTGCTGGGAGATATCCATGAATTGCTCGCCTGTTTCATCTGCCGCTAGATTTTCTGTATTGCAATCAATCTGGCTAAAAAGAGCATTGCGGTCTGTCAGTATTGGGCTAGTACTCCCTATTGTACTCGCCCGTCCCGTACTGGGTGCAAAGCAACTAGACCTTTCCTACGGCATTTTACAGCGCTCTATCCCCATTGACTCTCTAGAAACTTATGCTAGGACAGGCAAAGTGGATGATAAATTGTCTGACTATGTTAAACGAGCAGACAAGAAGCAACTCGCTCAGGTAAGACAGGTTTTGCTGACTCCCATTCCCCTGAATTCTGTACAGGTTTCGCAGTTTCTTTATACATCCATTGGCGAGAGATTGTTATCAAGTTTGGGGAAAGTTATTCAGCAGGAATCTGGCTTGAGTGGATTTTATGCGATTCGGGCATCACTCATTCTAGCAGCAGCTGACCCAAAAGGCTTCACATTATTAAGTGTGCTTCGCAAGTTCCCCTCAGATGCGATTTCAATTAATTTAGGTCGTAGCTTGGAGATTGCGAATAATCTTAAGGAATTGGTGAATCAGACTCAACAGGCAGTTGCAGCCATTAATCAACAGTCTAGCCTAGAGGCAACCACGACTCCTAAATTAAGTGAAGTTTTGTCGGGCAGAAGCTTATCCCAATCAGGAGGTTTGCGCTTTTCAAAGCGGACGATCGCTCTTACTGATATCTCGCGTAATCGCAAGTTTCCTGCTGACATTTACTTACCACAAGCATCAGGTTCTCGTCCAGTGATTGTTATTTCTCATGGACTGGGTTCCGATCGCACAAGTTTTGCTTATCTAGCTGAACAACTTGCTTCCTTCGGTTTTGTCGTTGCCGTGCCAGAACATCCAGGTAGCAATGCCGAACAGTTACAAGCATTATTATCAGGCAGAGCGGATCAAGTTACCAGCCCAAAAGAGTTTGTTGACAGACCTTTAGATGTCAAGTATCTACTGGATGAACTTGGTCGCCTATCTCAGTCAGATGCAGAATTTAAGGGGCACTTAAATATGCAGCAAGTCGGCGTAGTCGGACAATCTTTTGGCGGTTATACTGCTTTAGCGTTAGCAGGAGCAACGATTAACTTTAAGCAACTCCAAAAAAACTGCCCAAAAGCAGAGGACTCATTCAATCTTTCGCTGCTTCTTCAGTGTTTAGCTGAGAAGTTACCACAGAAGACAGATAATTTAGCCGATCCGCGAATCAAGGCAGCGATCGCCATTAATCCAATCGATAGCAGTATCATGGGGCAAGCAAATCTCAGCCAAATTAAAATCCCGGTGATGATTGTATCTGGCAGTGCCGACACCGTTGCTCCATCCTTGCCAGAACAGATTCAACCTTTCACCTGGTTAACGACTCAAAATAAATATTTAGCATTAATTACCGGCGCTACTCACTTCT
>CAZZVG010001000.1:0-3281 GCA_964657295.1 Iningainema sp.
AATTTTCGCAACAGGGTTATGAAAATAGGGAATGGAGAATAATTTTTATTCTAAGATTGTGGGACGTTAAGACAGTAGACAAGAATAGGTTGACGGGATGTTAAGCTGTTTTCAACTGTCTGGTTCTTTATACTGCGGTGTACTAAGTGTTTTCGGTTTGATGCTAGTCTAGAAAACCACCGACTGAATTGAGATGCGGTCATTTAAGAGATATGAGAAATAAATCCTGTTCGTGACGCGCACATTGTAGCCTCAGGGCAACTCCTAATTCCTCGTTCCTAACTGCTATGTCCTAACTTCACTTAAATCCTCGTATAATGAAATCAATGTGAATATTTTGTATTGTGCTTGACATTTTCTTGGTATTATTTTAAATAAAGGAGTTAAAGATTCGTTATTGTTTATACTCGAAGGTCATGGCTCTAGATCCTAATCAGCAACTGCTATCAACTTCCTCTACGGTCCCAATCAGTGTATCTACTCAATCATCTGGTAACCCGTTAACCACTGATACTCTGAATGGGAGTTCTTCTGTCACCGCAGATCCTAAGTCTTCTAGCCCAATTGAAGCACAAGCAGCTCGCAATCCTAATTCATTATTCACCAAACCTTTTCCAGATTTCAATAATGATGGTAAAAGCGATATTTTTTGGCGAAATCCAGATCAAACCAGCAATGCATATTCCACGACCAATAATGCTGTTTGGTTGATGAATGGTAATAGTGCCACAGGTGCTTATATACCGACACTAGACAATAATTGGGATTTTAGCTTTGCTGATTTTAACGGTGATGGCAAGAGCGACATTTTCTGGAATAACTCTGCCACTGGTGAGAACAAAATTTGGCTGATGGATGGCTCTACCATCACTAACTCCACAGATGCCTCACAAACGATAGATAATCTTGGTCCTGCTTGGACTCCTACCATCGCCGATTTCAATGGTGATGGCAAGACAGATATTTTCTGGCGTAACACTCAAACAGGTGATAACCAAATCTGGCTGATGGATGGCACAAGTATTTTATCTAAAAATACAGAGACGACACTTGGCACACAGTGGTCTTCTAGTATTGTCGATTTTAACGGAGATGGCAAGGCAGATATCCTCTGGCGCAATACTCAAACAGGTGAGAACCTGGCTTGGGTCGAAAATGACGCAGCACCGCAAAATTTCGACCAGACTTTTCTGCCACAACTTGCTACCGCTTGGACTCCTTACACTGGTGATTTCAACGGTGATGGCAAGAGTGACATCCTCTGGCGTAACACTCAAACAGGTGAAAACGCTTATTGGATCATGGATGGTACAAACGCGACTGGGTATAGTGAACCAACACTCGGCACAGCTTGGACTCCTAGAATTGGTGATTTCAACGGTGACGGCAAGACTGATATCTTGTGGCGCAATACGACAACAGGTGAGAACGCCGTTTGGATAACCGATAGCACAGGCACCAATCCCACTGGCTATGCTCTACCGACACTCGGCACAGCGTGGACTGATGACGTTGGGGATTTCAATGGTGACGGCAAGACCGATATCTTCTGGCGCAATACGACAACGGGTGATAACGCTGTTTGGATATCAGATAGTACAGGTACTAAACCGACTGGATATACTGAGTCATCACTTCCGACTGTATGGCAGAACTATTCTAGTTAAACCTCATAAGTGATGGAAATAGGTAGTGTATCTCCATGTTTAAATAGTTAGACACTCTTCGTCGTGTGTTCTGATATATAATTTCGAGGGCAGCTAAGATTTTTACCACAGATTGAGCTTGATGGTGTTTTGCTCTCGAAGAACAAGTTGCATCTATACTAATTGACCGGCTAAGAATGACCTGAACTACTAAGGACTGCTATAGCGGTTCTCAGTCAAATCCCCTACACTCTCGCCCTCTCCCAAGCGCGTGTGTGAGGGGTGCCCGTTAGGGCGGGGTGAGGGCATTTTGTATGTGACTAAAAAGAGAACCGCTATTCGTTATTTACAGCCATTTTCAGGTAAATAGAGCACATTCGTAGGGGATCTCGGCCGTACTCTACGGGAACGCCTGAAGGCGATCGCCCTTACAAAAGGTGTGGTTCATTGATGTGAAAACCGCTTTGATATAACGCACTCATGCCGTCAAAGATGAGTTTATAGGCATATGTATATACACTTAATCTATTTTACACTCATGGAAGTATAATTTTTGAGTGTAATCTAGCAATATTAACCGGGATCATAGATTTGACTTTTCCCGCCAAGTCCTGAAACAACTACATAGTGCGACTTTTTTCAATCCGTTATTATCAATTGCTGATGATTAATGACGCGGTTGGACGAGACAATTAGACTTTGGGACAGGGACGAAGGGCGCTTCGGTCTGACAACAAACGGCTCTGCGGCTACGCATCCCTGACAAAATAAGGGAAAAAGTCAGAATTTATAGAGAAGTTCTGTAACTAAAATAACTTCTTCATAAACCTTGTGGAGGTTTTTGTCAACGGCTTGACTTTTGACTGGTAATAAATTAAACAATATACTTGTTTGTTACTGTCTGTACTAAAACAAGATGCTACCAGTGTCCTCCACGTCTAATGATCCCAATGCTGCAATCAGTACCTCTACAACGGCAATATCGGCATTAAACATAAACACTACTAGTAGTTTGGACACATTGGGGACAACCCTTTCTTCCAAGAGTTCTTCGCCGGAAATAGCTGCCGCAAATCCCAATCCTAATTCCCTATTGAACAAAGCGTGGATGGTTCCTGATTTCAACGGTGATGGTAAGACTGACATCTTTTGGCGCAATACTTCTCCAAGTGAGAATTCAAACTCCGGTCAAAATGCCATTTGGTTGGTAAATGGTAAAAACGTGTCTATCGCCAGTCTACCCACACTAGACATAAATTGGGATTTTAGCTTTGCTGATTTCAACGGTGATGGTAAGACAGACATCCTTTGGAACAACTCCAACACAGGTCAAAACCAAATATGGCTGATAGACGGCTCAAAAATTACTGCTGATGTTTCTGTTGATGCACTTAATAAAACTTGGTATCCTACCATAGGTGATTTCGATGGTAGTGGTAAGACAGGCATCTTCTGGCGCAATGAGCAGACAGGTGAGAACCAAATATGGCTGATGAATGGTACAAGTATTGTCTCTAAAACTTCTTTGCAGACATTGAACTCAAGCTGGTCTCCTCATATTGTCGATTTGAACGGTGATGGTAAGTCTGACATTTTCTGGCGTAACACTCAAACAGGTGAGAACGCTGCATGGAT
>CAZZVG010001001.1:0-3275 GCA_964657295.1 Iningainema sp.
AACCATTCACTTGCACGATCAGCAATATCAACTAAATCACCAGCAAAGAAAACTGCATCCACTCGCCCAACAGTCTGCACCACCTTTTGCAGATTTGCCGTGGTCATTGGCTTAAGCTGATGGTCAGAGGTGAGCAGAATTTTTAGCGGTGTACCAGGAATCGACGCAGGTGCTAAGGTAAAAATCTTACTGCTAATTAGTTCGCCATTTTCCCTCACACTTGTCACGCCATAAGGAATCCGTCTGCTAGGAGTTAACCCAACAACTTCAGCTTCATGTCGCCAAATGTCTCGCTTAACAGGTCGCTGATAAACTTGTCCATCTTGAATTTGTTTTCCAACTCGTGATTTCTGGTCTTCTCGTATACGAGTGAGTTTGGTAGTGGTAGCAACGGCAGTTTGCTTCATATTCTCACCCCAAGCGACCATGTGTTTAGAACCAGCAAACTCGGTAAACCAAACAACTCTTACTGAAGTTGCAGTTGGCAATTGCACAAATGGATCAGTCAGTAACTGGGATGTCAATGATAAACGCATGTATACCAGGTTAAGGCAGATGACCAACAGCAACATAAATTTAGGGGCTTGAGTTAGCGGACGTAGTATTTCTTGCGAAGCTCTCCGGACAGAAGACTTCGCGCACTACGTGTCTCGAAATACATATTTTTCATTTTCCATAAATGAATTTAGTTGCTCTGCATCCTTTTTTTTCTTTTGACTTTTGACTTTGAGCGAAGCAAGTGGTCATAGCTTTCTGAATCCTGCTATCGTGACCTTAGCAAGGTGCATAACTACCTTGTTTCTATGTGTGAAGCCTAGACTAATCGCAGCAGAGGTAGCAAACACTACTAGACCAACGGTAGAACCAGAATTCGTTTGCCTTGCAGAAGTTCTGATGATATCAAAGCCCAGGATACGCCGGATAGGACCAACCCGATCGGGTTCTGGGAAGGTATTGGGTGCGTAAGAATTAATACCGTAGGTGTTCACAGACAAGGTTTTGCCATCAGCACTGATGTCAAGGGTAACGTAGTTGAAGGTATCAGGCGTGTAAAAATCTACAGGTTGGCGTAGAGTATCAGCTTCAGGGTCGCCCTCACGGAAAACGTTCTGGAGTCCTGGAAACTTTGAATCTAGACCGAGGGGGTTAAGACCTTTTGCTTTCTGTAAAGCCACAATACCATCTGTCAACAGTTTAATAGCGCTGAAGCTGTGAACCTTGATTTGATCGGGACCACTAGCACCGATGGGACCAGCAACGATGGTGAAAGCATCCGGGACAAGGGTACGGGAGGTGGGGTCATTGAGGTCGGCAAAGTATGTAAGTTCATTAATGCGGTTTTGGTGGTCGTCGGTGGTGAGAAAGACCACATTGTCAATTTTATTTTCGGCAATAAACTTCAGTACTTCGTTGCGTTCAGCCCTGTAACCGCCAATCCAAGACTTACCTCCGTTGTCACCTCCTTCATCAATTGGTGAGGAAATAGCGATGATTTTCCAAGATACATGATTTCGCTGTGCATTCAAAAGCGTTTGTTTGAACCAGTTGAGTTGAGTTTTCCCCAACATGGTGCGCTGAGGATTATTTGCACGCACACCTGTATCATCAGCACCCGCAGCTGTCTTGATGCGGATGTCACGGTAGGAGCGATCGTCTAAATTGATGAAAATGCTATTTGCCCCCCACTGTTGAGCAAAATATAACTGTTGTGTGCCATCTGTGCGTGGATCGCCTGAAGCAGAAATAATTTTTTCTCGAATCGGTTCGTAGTCGCTGTAGGCTTTGACCAAAGCCTTGAAGCCATCCGTTTTATTGATAAACGTGTCAGTTGTATTGACATCATTCCTGGGATTGCTAGCATTCACACCAATACCTGCAGGAGTGCCAGCAGGTGCGCCACCATTGATAAACTGTTTATTACCCAGTTCGTGATTATCAATCAGGGTATAGTTTCCACCAGCAGCAAAAAACCTTTGCAGACTAGAGAAACCGCCTGCTGTCACAGGTTCTAACTGCTCCCGATACTTGCGGTAGTAGTCTGCTAAAGCTTGTTTGGGATTGGCAAAGGGATCGGTACAAGCTTCAGATCCAGTGCTTTTGGTTTCGTAAATGGTGTCGCCGATGAAGACAAAGTAATCTAAGTTGAGCTTGTTAAAATCTTGGGTGGAGGGATATGGACGCCACTGACCGTCAGCATCTCCGCTGAACGCAAACCGAACAGCAACTTTCTGGGTTTTAGCAGGTGCAGTTTTGAATGTGCCAACTGGACTGAGCTTTCCATCAGTTGTCAAAAAGCGATAATAATACCGTGTGCCACTGGTTAAACCTTTGACATCGAGTTTTAGGGTGTAGTCGTGGCTGGGTTTGGTTACACCCTTTAAGGAGTCAAAGATTTTGCGAAACTTTGGCTCAGTAGAGATTTGAACAGTCAGGTTGCTAACAATACCTTGCTTTGTGGTGGAATCTACAGTACGCGTCCAGACAATTGCACTTGTGTCTGTAGCGTCACCGGCAGCTACACCACTGTATACAACAGCCGCCTCAGCGAAGGTTGGGGAAACTGTCACTGTGATGACTGTGAGTACTGTTACTAGATATAGAAATCTGAGGAGGTTGAGAGGGAACACGCTTTTGATTTAAGTAGGTTGGCGAGAATAATACCAACTTATTTTATTTTGTAATCAACTTCCGTTGCTTCTTCCCAGGTGGCAGTATTTATGTGAAGTACTCTGCTGGCAAAGCCTGCGCATAGGTGTAGCGAAAAGTACTGAATAAATATAGTAAAATTCATTACCTACAGTTTCTCACCCAATTACGGAAGGCACTCCTTTGTTGCCATTTCCCCACTCTTTCTAGTTTCTTGGATAAACTGGGGAATTTCTCGAATCGGCACAGGGAAAAAGGTAGGGCTGAGTTCAACTTCTGAATATTGCTTGTCATTGAGTATGTAAACTCGCAGTACGCTACCGTTGTACCGCCAGAATTCCGGAATTCCCATTGAAGCATAAAGGCGCAACTTGTCTATTCTTGGTCTAGAATATTCGACTTCCAGCACCAGATCGGGTGGCGGGTCAGATTCCAGGTCAATATTTTCCTTATCCCGAACTAGGGACTCATTCTGAATGTAGTAGCTGCTGTCTGGTTCGCCACCCCTCTCCAAGTCCTAATTACTCCGATTTCCCGCTACGGCAGACGAATTGATTTAAAGCGATCGCACGTAAATATTATTTTTCTTTACAAAAAGTCATAATTAGGTAAAACTAATTAAAGAGATA
>CAZZVG010001002.1:0-3273 GCA_964657295.1 Iningainema sp.
GCGATCGCCGAAAAAGTCGTTGCAGAAAGGAAACGACGAGGTGAGTACAAATCATTAGTTGATGTTAAGCAGCGAACTGGATTACCATTAACGACTTACCTTCATCTCGCTTAAGATCTGATGTTTTCCGAGACTAATCCTACAGGATAAGCAGAAAATTTAAGTGGCAATTGCTTTTCCTCGATCTCCAACAAAGGCTTTTCATCAATCACCACGACAACTCTATACTCACCAGATGAGATGTCTACTGGTAGCTGTACTGTGATTTTACCATCTGCTGTCACCGTAGCAATTGTTTCAATAGTCTTCATATGACTCTTCCTTTATCATGTATATCATAATTCCAAGACTGCTAAGACTGCCTTGGGCAACAATTTATCTTTAAACCAAACAATTCTTGCTGGCACATCATTCATTTTAACACCAGCTTTCTCCAAATTCAGACGTTCGGAAATAGCCAGAATCAAATTATCGCATTCTGCACGTCGCACCTGAGAAAACTTCTTTTGTAAATATTCAGGTCGCCAATAACCGACAATTTCTAATAAGAATGTGCGACCATCGGGATGAACTAATCTAAAATCAGGAATCATCACACTACCAGGGATCGGAATCAAATCAACTTCCCGTTCTAACACCCATTCAGTTTTCATTGAATCCCACTTATCAGCAAATGATGCTTCCAACATACTATCGTAGGGCTTACCTGGTGGATAGTGAGTTTCCAAAGCGCATTCAGAATTGAGGGTAAAGCGTCCGGTTTTCCAAGTATTTGTGTAGGTGTCGCGACTTTGCAACGTCGCTGCAAGACTCCATCGAGTGACATGAAGTAATGCTGGTATTAGTTTAGCGATCGCCAAACCATAACGCGTACTGGGGTTAAACAAACTTGTCGGGCCATCAATTGTAATTGTAAACCCGTGGTCAGCATCTCCCTCAATATATGCCATCAATTGAAATAGCTTGAGATAGCGGAACAAAAGTTTATACTGCCCTGGAACGTTGCGATGAGCATTTATAACTAATTGGCTTGCCTTATAAAACACACCTTGTACCTGAGATAAATTGTATCGATGCAATAAATCCTCAGGCTTGGGTGCATCAAAAGTCGTCAAAATTTTATTTTCTGCGAGATCCGCATATAACCCATCTTGAACTTGCTTTATGAAAACTTCTCGTTCTAATTCGCGGCTCAATTCCTCCGCTACTTGACTTAAAGTTACTGTTACTAACTCCCGACTTGCCACAGATTTTGCTGCTAGAGAAAACACCCTTTCTCGTAACATTTGCGGTTCCAACGGACTCACCACCTCAAACGTGGCAAAACTACTTTTAAGAATATAAGCTAAACCCCGCTTCATCTTGTAATCTGGAGTATCACCTTCCAACTCCAACAACTGACGTTCAAGCGCACCTTGAGTTTCACCTACCGCCTCTCGAAAACAAGTCATTAACTCAACAGCCACCTCCAAATTTTTCTCATCAATCTTGAGTCTTTTCGGGATGATTTCCTCCCCATTTTGTCTGTGATTCAGTAGTTCTGTTGGTAACATGAGGATTTTAGATTATAAAGAGTTAAGGGATCTAACTGGAGTTTAGACTAAATGGGGTAACCATTCACATCCCCCCCTGTCAGCAACCCATTAAAAAGCAGCAGGAATAGGTGGAAATAAATTTCCTTTACGGGCTGCTCGCACAACAGTTGCAATATAACTCGAAGGGTTTATTTTTCTTAAACGACAAGTCTTAATCACGCTCAATAAAGAGCAATAAACTAAACTACCTTCGCTTGTGCGCGTCATTAAAACCTTTTCTTTTAATATAAACTTTAGGTATATAAGTAATCTAAAGATAATTGTATATTATCATTTTTTGACATTAACATCTCTTGATCGGAAATATATTGATGTATACATTTAGCTACATAACAAGCAAGATTCACAGGTACAGCGTTTCCTATCATTTGCTCTAAATCTGTTTGACTTCCAAAAAACTTGAAGTCTTTTGGAAAAGTTTGTAAGTAACTTCTTTCTATAGTAGTTAATGGCCTTATACTTTCGTTTATGGCAATAGGGTCCCCGTAGTGTCCAACATAGCCTTTGGGAACTGGTCTATTTACGCCACGAATAGTTGGACTAGGCTCATGAATACTAAATATTCCTCTTCTTTTATAACTTCTGGGATGGCGATAATAAAATTCAATTCCTAGGCTATTACCTAAGTAATCACTAATTGTCATTTTTTGAGATGCTTGGTTTTTTTCCAAGTAGTAATTTAGAAAGTTATCTTCAGAATCTAGATGACCGATTATAAAAAATCTTTTTCTACTTTGTGGAACATTACAATAACTTGCGTCTATGATGTTACTACTTAGTCCATAACCAGTAGATTTATACATACTAATAGCTTTTTCTAAAGCTAAGGTCTTTGTTATTCTATCTACATTTTCCATTACAAACCACTTTGGTTTTACTTGTGTAACGAGTTTCGCAAATGATACTGTCAAGTCCCCACGTTCACCAGACTCATTCCTTTTACCTGCACTTGAAAAATCTTGACAAGGTGGACCGCCAATAATCATATCAGGAGAAAAGCTTCTAAATTTGTCTAGATTATCTAATACCGAAAGGTCAGTTTCAAATATTGGGTGAGTAAAATTTCTCTTATAAATTTCTATCGCTGGAATCCAATTATCAAATGCTGCTACAATTTGAAAACCAGCATTCTGAAAACCAAGAGACATTCCACCACAGCCGGAAAATAAATCTATTACTCTCATATACTAGATAGTTCGTTATTCAAAAAGTTCTTGAGAGTTAAATATAATAGCATCAAATCTTCTCTCTGGACTTAATAAATTTTGTCCACCACCAAGGATTATTTCTTTAATCTGGCTTTTAGTAATTCTCGGATTTGTTAATATTTCTCCTTTCATATAAGGATGAGTAACCTTCCCTGTCTTGACCCATTCTTCAATCTGGAGAATGAGTTTAAGCTAATTTTTTCTGTCATCATAAACACAAATCAATTTATGACAAATCAAGGTCAATAATCAACTGGAATGTTGAATTAAATAAAACCCCCATAACTATTGCTACGAGGGCGTTTGAGTAATTCATAGATTACTACATGCGTAATAAAAAGTTTATCATTCTCCATCAGCAGACCATTCCTGCTAATGGAAGAGTTAACGTTAAGTTTGTAAGTAATCGAGTATACAAACAATTCGGTAAAACACTTGTAATAAGGTTCGTAGTTGCGCTTCAGCGCACT
>CAZZVG010001003.1:0-3271 GCA_964657295.1 Iningainema sp.
CTATTGGTGTATTAAGGGTTTATCCAGACAGGTGCAAGATATGAGGTAGGGTAGTCGTAACCTACCTAACTTGTGTCTTCGTAGAAGGGAAAGTGAGGTCAAAAATCACTTATTTTCTTGAGTTTTTATTTACCAAGACGCTGGCTAGCAATGGCTAATAAATCAGGTAACGGTGGGTATTGCCCATCCTACTAACAATTTCACAAATCACATAGGACTGCTATGTAGAGCCTCTAGTTCTTGCAAGTATTAGGCTCTAAATATCCTTGACAGACCAAGCTTTACAGAATCTATATTGAGTGACTGATGAACTTCAATCAGAACTCAAAAAAAAAGCTGGGGGAAATCTGGAATTAATCCTAAACTCGTTGAATCTTAACTAGGGGCAAGTTAGCTTGACAAGAACCTAGATCAATTCATGTGAATATTAAATCTATGAAAAGCATTTTTAGACGACAAGCGCGAAAGCTTGCCGCGATCGCAAAAGTATTTAGGATTAGAAAACTGCGGCAACTCTATTTGATTGGTTGCAGTGTTCTGATGGCTGGATTTGCTGTCATATTTGCGGTGCAAAGTGAGGCGCAAACCCTATCCTCAACTTCTGTTTGCTCCCAACCGATTGCAGGAAGCGTTGTCAATAACCCACCAGAAATCCGAAATCCCGATCCATCCAATCCGGCGAAATTCACGGTTGAGCAAAACTGCTATCTTGCCAACGGTAACGTGCTTTACCCAACGCTTAGGGTGACTCCAGGTAAGGCAGACTTCGTACTGCATTTAACTAACAAACTCCCTGGTCCAGCAGCAGAAAAGCAAGACCAAAACTGCGATCGCGACTATTCTGGAGGTATGGCACCCCCTAATTCAACCAACCTCCACTTCCATGGCTTAAACGTCTCCCCAAAGTGCCATCAGGACGAAGTTGTGAGGACGGTGATTGAGCCGAACGAGCAGATCGAGTATAAGATTGAAATTCCACAGAACGAGCCACCCGGACTGTACTGGTATCACCCGCATGTCCACATGCAAAGTCAAGATCAAGTGCTGAGGGGATTAACAGGTGCGATCGTTGTTGAAGGCATCGGAAAGTTTAACCAGCGAGCTGCTCAACTTACGGAACGGGTGTTTGTCCTACGCGATCTGCCAGTAGATGAGAAGAACAAGCCACTTGATAACAATAACAAGCCACTTGATTGTACGTATATTGATCCGAGTAAAAGGGATTCAAATAATGATCCTTATAACCCGGTCTGTCCGCCTGCTAAAGACATTTCAATTAACTCAGTTCCAATTAGATACCACTATACTCTGAGTACAAAGACGGCTACATACGATCCGCCAGCCGTCATTAAAATGAAACCGAATGAAGAACAGTTTTGGCGTGTAGCCAATACAGCGGCAGATACCTACCTTGACTTACAACTCACTTATGATGGCACTCCTCAGCAGCTGGAGTTGGTCGCGAGGGATGGCGTTCCAGTCAATTCTGATGGGCCGAAAGACCAGACTCAGACAATCAACCACATTCAGCTACCTCCAGCTGGAAGAGCAGAGTTCATTATCAAAGGTCCTGGGGCATCGGTCAAGGATGCTAAGTTTCTGACGCTGAATTATGACACAGGTAAACAAGGTGATAATGACCCACAACGAACAATAGCTAGAATTGATACGCAAACACAACTTACTGCCAACGAATTATCTGCTTCAGCCTCAGTTCCTGAGTTGAACGTTGACTTAACGCAAGTATCAGGCGATCGGTTCTCTGGACTAAGTCAGGCGAACTCTGTAAAGGAGCGCACACTCTACTTCTCTGAAGATGCAGACAATTTCTACATCACTGTGGAGCCGAATACGCCTAAAGTCTACAATCCAAACTTCAAGACTCCCGATATCACTGTTCAGGAAGGAACGACAGAGGAATGGACTGTGGAAAACCGTACTCAGGAAGTTCATGCCTTCCATATCCACCAGATCCACTTCCTAGTGGAGGATAGCCCAGATTCGAGTGATCAAGGGATGTTGCGTGACACGATCAACGTTCCTGTTGGGAAGAGCGTTAAACTCAAAATGGATTTTCGAGGCGTGGGTAATAGTATCGCAGGTACTTTTGTCTACCACTGTCATATCCTTGAACACGAAGACAAGGGCATGATGGCGCCGATTGAAGTCAAGCCAATCAGCAGTTAGATTTCGTTGCTGAATTAAGGTATGAATCCGCATGTAGAGACGTAGCAGTGCTACGTCTCTACAATGATTTTGGTATTACCTAAAATCATTTTCATACATGGAATCAGCAACGCCAGATTTAGTCTAGAGACGTTGCATGCAACGTCTCTGGTGTCAGTCATAGACAAGGGCAGCTTAGTACTCACTCAGTCCGCCGCATCGTCTAAACCCAGATCTCCTCTGTTCGGATACTGTTGTGCTACCTTCAGAAACCTGAGTTCGAGGTAAGGTTCTTAATATTGATTTTTCGTTTTCGCTTGTAGCCTGTGTTCCTGATTCTTTCTTTGAGGAGTATTTTAGATCTAACTCGTGTTCAGGAAAACTCAGGGCATTATGATTCCTGAGTTTCTCCGTTTTAGGTTTGGATAGTTCTTCAGTTTCAGATAGTTTGGTCCACATGGGATCAAAGGAATGCAGGAATTGCTCGTCATTAATTTTTGCCATTTGTAAATATACTCCTAGGACTTACGTATTAACAGAAGTTTGGTTATGTGAATTAAAGAAAAGAAGTTAAGCATGCTTGTGCTTTCCTTCTAGATTTAATTGAGTGTAGGCAAAATCAACTTATGCTCTCCTCTTTGACGAACACGCAACAGCATTACTTGGCGCAGTGTTTTTAACACATACAACGACTTATTTGTAAAGTACAGAAGTCTTAGCTCCTAAAACTTCGTCCTTAATATATGTCGCAGAAGTACGGTGGAACATCTCGGAAAATTATTCATTTTTTGTTGAAGTCCTAAGGAGTTAACCTTAAAAACCCGTAAATCTTGTGTCAAATAATTCTGTGGAAGCCAATTCAATAATCGTATTTTTGCTGAGAAATATCTTCCGAAAGAATACAGAAAATAAAATTTTAGTTAGATTAAATTTTCGATAAACTGGGCTGTTTTTAAGTGTAATTACTTAAGCAAATCTCTTAATTTAAAATTTATGTTGTCGTTGACTTGATTTAGCATTTATTGATGTAAACTGCTCGCTACAGCGATCCCAATACGGTTCGGATAAGACTTGATCCCCCCAACCCCCCTTAAAAAGGGGGGCT
>CAZZVG010001004.1:0-3269 GCA_964657295.1 Iningainema sp.
CGTTTTCTGCTACTGTTGTACCATTAGCACCTATTAGGGTAACTATAGTGTCAAATTTATCCGACTTCAATTCAATCAAGATTTGGTCACCTACTTTCAAATTCAAAATGTAATCTCGGGCAAATCCTCCTTGACCTGTAGGAATATCTTTATCCGAGAGCGTATTTTTGACCTGAGAACCAATGACTAAGGGAATCGGGTGATAGTCTCGAACTACTTGCGCCCTAGCGCCAACAACATTCAGGCTAAATGCCAGAAAAGATATTGCACCAATCAAGGACAAGAAAGGAATTTTTAGCCAATTTTGTGGCTTGTCTAAATACAAAGTTAAATCCCTCACACGCACAAGTTAAACTGTAATATATAGTTACAGTACTGCATTCAAGCAGTCGTTATTTAAAAATTGAATCAATTTAGAGATTGAGTCATGTTGCGACACAGCCTTATTATCAGTAGCTCGCCAAAAAATCTGTCCTGTTGCAGATATAACTTCTACGCAAATTTGCTTAGAGCGACTATCCGATGCGATCAGGAATCCCGAACGTTGTAAAGCACGTTTTGTCCAATTCCTGGTAACTGCGACAGTAAGTCTGCAATTAGCGCCAGAATTGCACCTCCGAAGGTGACTGTAGGAAATAAGACGCGATGATCTCAGGTGTTGAACAAACTGCGACAAAGATGGGGAACATAGCTACCTTCATATGTTAATCACAAACACGAAATCGATTGCCGAAGGGGACGCACTAATCTATAAAAAACGAGCAAACCTTGCCAGTTATCTGTTCTAGACAGAGGTTGCGGCATTGAGGCTCTCAAAAAGGGCGGGCTTTCTCATTATTATTGAGATTACTAGCAACAACCCCGCCCTTTTTGAGAAGGTTTGCTCGTTTTTTACAGGTTTTTTCCACGGGGTAGCAACTGGAGCGCTGATTGCTACCCACTTATTTAAACTGAACGGCAACCCCTAGCGGCGACTGGATGAGACAGGGGGGGCGTCCCACATATATTGTCCTGCTTTGACTCGCTTCCAGCCTTTATAACCACTGCCTTTGTTTAACATATCGTTGATAGATGCGCGTGCTTGTTTGCGATCAGATGAGGATAAGCCTTCGGGATAAAACCACTGCAAAATAGCATCAATGTTCATCGGCTGAGGATAACTTTCTTGAAGGATCTGTGCCAACGCTGCTGTCAAGGTAATATATTTCTCCAACTTAGGGGAATAAGGCAAGCGTGAGTAAGTAGGACGTACTTGTGGAGACTTATTATTGGTATTACTAGTTTTCTTTTTCGTAGAAGAGTTTTTAGCCGTGGAAGAGACTCTAGCAGAAGGAGAGGCTAAATCTGGAAAATAACTCAGATCAACAGTCCAGCAACCAGGAGAATCAGGAATCGCATACCAATAACCTTCCTTTTCTCCTTGAGAGAGGACTCTTTCTACTTCAGTCTTGACTGACATCTGAACTTTTTCATTCATCTGCCCGTAAAGCTCCCAGATTAAATAGTCGATTTGCAAGATTTTGCCTTTGTTAGCTTCTAAGATTTTAGCAATGGCTTGGTGTGCTGTCATCTCTTGTTCTAAAGCTGCTTCCGAGGACACATCATGGGTAGGCTCTGACTCCAAATCCAAAGTGTCATCAGCTATCTGCTCAGCAGTTGGTGCCAACGAACCGGAGTCCGGTTCTAACTCCAAATTGTTAAGAGCACCCTTGTCGTTATCGATATTGTGTTTTTTAGGCGCAGACAAGGCAATTTGACTCTCAGCAGATGCTTCTGAATTGAGGCTAGGCATCGGATTCAATAGTGCCTCTATATGGAAGAGTTGTTTGGCGGCAATTTCTGCAGATTGTTCATGGTACTCTGTCAATTGACGGTAGTAATCTGCTAGCTCGGCAAGTATCTCTCTACTGTGATCAGGCGGGGATGGCGGAGGTGGCATTAGCATAAATATTCCTTCAACAGTGACCAACGGTCGGTCAACAGTACCTAATGACTGCTAACCAATATACTCATAATAGATAACTGATAATGGTTACTGCTTGGTGCGTAAACACCTGCTCTGGTCTCCATTGCATTGGTTTCCATATTTTGGACAATAAGTGGCAAAAGTCTCTCGTTCCACTGCTGCATGGCAGTATTGACAGATGAATTTGTAGACTCTGGTGGAAATAGTGCGTGTATGCGCTCTAACAGTATATTCTCGGACGCGAACTTTTTTACTTAGCATGATGTTGTCTAGTTTTTTTTTGCTGCAAACAGTAGTGGATCTAATAATAGTCAAAAATACACCTAAATCTTGATTTAGGTCTAAAAATTTAGATCTCTGACCACCTTACATTCCACATAGCAACCGTCGATTCAATTAATCCGAATGGATTTTAACTTTTCTCTAGTTTACCCACTTATCAGTAAATTCAGGGCTATTAAGTAAGTTTGCTTGCTGGTTATTACTAGAATCCGCACTTTCATTGCAGCCTTGTCTAGAGTAATCATAAATAATTTGTTAACAATCTTATATTTTATAATTGTAGTCAGATGTTGTAGTAACCGCTTCATGAATTGCTTGAGCGTCGAAGAGCGTTTATTTGATTTTCAACAGGTTAATCACAGCTTTAATCATGGGTTGATGTGACACATATAACACACTGATGCGTCTTTTTGAAATACAACTGGCTATGGCTGTGCGATCGCTTGATGTAAATTCTAGTTAAAAATTGTCAATATAATGAAATATGATTGTAAGTTTTTCAGGCGTTGAAAGTTTGATTCTTCGACTAAACAGAGCGATCGCTCTGATCTTTAAAATAAACTTCGGCTTCACAGAAGCCGAACCATTAAAACTAACCACGGTAGATAAACTATGGTTCAAGCACTACTTAAAACCAAGCCTGTGACTTTTGAAGAGTTCATAGAGTGGAAACCAGAAGGCAACCGCTATGAACTACATAATGGGGTAATTGTTACAATGAATCAACCTGTAGGGAAACATGAAGATATAATCTGTTTTTTGAATGAGAAAATTACGGCTGAATATCTTCGCTTAAATTTACCCTACGGAATACCCAAGACTGCTTTAGTCAAACCACCCGAAAGCGAATCAGCCTACTTGCCTGATGTTTTGGTGTTAAATCGTCCGAACTTGGTCAACGAACTATTGTGGGAAAAAGAATCAACAGTTACTCAGGCTGCATCAATCTCTTTGGTTATTGAAGTTGTCAGCACTAACTGGCGTGTTGATTATTTGACCAAAGCTGGAGACTATGAGGAAA
>CAZZVG010001005.1:0-3266 GCA_964657295.1 Iningainema sp.
GAAACGCAGGTTTTTGGTGGTGAAAGGGATGGATACATTAAGCGTTATGCTACATGGCAGGAAGCGGAGGCTGGACATCGCCAAGTTGTTTCCATACTGGAAGGAGCCCATCCAAATTCTGTTAATCATGAAGAGCCAGAACCCTTTTAACTCCGTTGAAAATTTTTCATTTAGTCCGCGAACCGACACTTTGTCGCGGACTAATTGAAAATTTGTTACAGACGGGCGTGAAAATGGAAAGACAACAAGTAGGATACAGATATTCTCTTAAATATTAGCGGCTTTTTAGACATTGGCAGTTGGTGTAAGAAGCATCACAAACAGTGGATGCAAAAAAGTTATAGGTAAATTCCCTAGGCGCGAAAATGAACACCACTATTTGGTGGGAATCTCAAATTGAGCGGGATTACATCTACCTACTAGAAGACTGTGTAAGGATTTTGGCATAAAAAGTGCCTGTTGATTTTCATACCGACAATAAAACTGCTGTAACCCATAAGTTACAACAGTTCGAGACATTTTTTTAGCTCCTAAATTTTTTAAGCAGCAAGTTGTTTTTTCAACTCTTGTATCAGTGCTTGACATTCAACACTTGCATCTCTGGCTTGTCGCATCAAATCAAGTCCAAGTTTCCGGTCAACCTTTGAAGCTTCTACGGCTTGATTACTCAGTTGTGCTGCTTTTTTACTCAAGGCTTTTATTTTGGCTTCTAGTTCTTCCATTTTTCAAACCTCATACTCTGAAATTACAGCGTTTAAATTTTCCATTTGCTCATAAAGTATATCCGCTCTAGCTTGGAGCAAGTTAGCGTCATTATAATCTCTTGTATCCACAGCCGCATCCGCTAGATTATATAGATTATTGGTCATCGTTTGAAGTTGTGCATATATTTCTAAAAATGCGTCAAGCGTTGAAAGTTTCAACTCGGTACTACCTCACATTGTAAAAATTGTTCGATGGTTCATTATTTTTAATCTCAGTTAAATGTAGTCGTCAGTCGGTTCTATTGTTTCAAGTGGTGGCTGAGTAACTGTGTTGGGTGTCGGATAGGCACTATGTAGCTTTTCTACCCTCCCTTTAGGTGCTAGTCCGAAGTAATCAGTCAATGCAATATTAATAACTTCTTGTGCAGACAACCCGCTACGCTCTACTTCAGCCTCGATAACTCGATGTAAACTAGTCCAGATATCTGCTCTAATTCGTTTCTGTTTGTTAGCGGTCATTATGCAATTACCTCGGCTACTAAACTATTAGTCGCTACTTCGTGAAGCTTTTTCACATTCATGAATGGGGCAAGCTTGTTGAAGATGTAAGATTTTTTCTCAAAGTTCTTATCGAGAAAAGGTAAACAAGCTCCACCACCCACCACCACTACTCTGTCTCCTGCTAACTGAAATTTATCCACTTGAGCAATAGGGTCTTTAAGATACTTGGATGCCCAATCTTTGAGACTTTCTTTGTAGGCTTGGGTGATGTTGACAGCTCCCTTACCAAAGCCATAAAAAATCTTTTCATCAAGTGGTGCTTCCACCCCGCGTCTAATCAAGTCCATATCCCTGTCGAGTCCAACTTCTCTCAAGGTGGGATGGTCATAGATTTTTTGGTATAAATGCTGAACACCAAACTTAAACGGGTTTGAGCGATGGATGACACTGCCACTCTTATCAAACCGAGTCACAATAGTTGTCCCATTCCCAATATCAATCATGGTTGTGTTGCCTGTGTGGGTTGGCTTGAACACATAACCTTCATCGAAAATCTTTAAGATATGGATGACCACAGTTGTTTCAAGCCCGTGGATGATGGCTACATGCTTACCCTCTAAGCTGGCTTTTAGCTTGTTACCAAACACTTCCGCATCATGAATTGAACCAACTAGTCTAAACTCCCAGTGCTTACGCTGTATCGGCAACTGAGCAACGCCAGATAGGAATAATTGAAGTGCAAGCTTGACCTTGCCATCACTTCGATTCTCAAACACTTGATCACGGATATCCAAAGTAGTCGCATCATCACCACAGACCCAAGTTCGACCTTTTAGGGACTGTGCGTGTTTATTTTCTTCTGGCGGTTGGATGTAAGTGACCCTAGATAACCCTTGGTGGTCACTCGCACACTTGGTAACATCTACAAAGTAACTGGGGAATCGGATGTAATCGAAGTCATACCCGTGCCCGGAAACTTTGAGCTTGACCGCACCATTACCACAATCAAAACCACAAGAGAAAGGAGTAATCTGCTTAGACATTTAATACCTCTTTTTACGTCTGTCCTTATTGTACCATTATGGTACTAAATTAACCGCTTTTGACCTATTCGGGGAGAGGAAAATTCCGGATTGTTTTACCCGGTTTGTCCCCTAATTGTCCTATAAATACCCATTTTTTCAATTCTAAAACATCAACTGACCTCTTTCTTCTAATAACTGTTTCTACGGGTTTATTAACATATTGACATTTGTTAATATCAGAAACATTTAATATTTTAATATTCGGATGAGTTACTAATAGTTTTAAAATATCAATAATTGCTAATAGTAACTCAATATATTGTAGAGAGGTTGTGGAGACGTGTTTCAACTTCACCTAATACAAACCAGAACTCTGTCGGGCTAATCCGGCTAATCGGGCTACACCCCCTATAGGGAAAATTGACGGGTTAGCCGGACACGCAAAATCAATACTTCCAGCCATTGTGTCGGGCTGATAATCGGGCTAGCCGAAAGTACAGCCCGACCAGCCCGATTTCAATTTTATCCTAAATACTGTTAAGAGAAAGCTCTAAATCACTAAATGCTTTTCCGCATTCAGTACACTTGTATTGCTGAATAGTCTTAGTCGCCTTATCCTTCCCGTTCCGTTTCCAGTTAGCAGAACTGCAATGAGGACACACAATATTAGGCGGTAGCTTTCTTCCTTCGTCATCTATAAAGGTATCTACTAAATTGTTAGCAAATAAATTATTTTGAGTATTTGTACTCATCACTTCGCTGTATTCATAGGTATCGAACGGTGGTAACTGGATAAATTTTGGTAAGCCAGTCAAGGGGACTGCAAGTGCGAATCGGTAAGCGCCAGCATCGGTGAAGATGTCCAGTCCTAATTCTTCATTTTGGCGATCGCAATATTCCTGAATCTTGCGGTACTGCTTCAAAAGCTTCTCGCTGTCCTCAGCAGTTAAAGTTTTCATGGTTTCGATGACAGCACCAGCGTTAGAACCAATATGAAGTTGTACTGCATTCCCCCAGTTGCTGTGAGTCATTCCCG
>CAZZVG010001006.1:0-3263 GCA_964657295.1 Iningainema sp.
GGCTCTGGCAAAGGCAGAGGGTAAGAGCGCCTCTGCTGTGCTGGTTGATTTCATTCACTGGTACAGATCTGGAAACAGAATCGCTGCTGATACCAAATCTAGCACAAATCTAGATAATCTCGAGAATATTATAGATGAGCGGATAAAAGCTAAACTAAACGAACTGGAAACTCCTGGCAGTCAACCACACCCCGACAATCTAGACACCATTCTAGATAAAAGGGAGAGACATCTAGAATCCCGGATATTGTCCATTCTAGAAACAATGTTAGAAGACAAGCTACAAGAACTACAGGGCAACATCCGCCATATAGAATCTGCTCTAGACAATCGTATAGATAAGCGAGTACAGGCACTTACAGCACAACAGCCAGTTTGTATGGAGGCACTAGCACCGTCAAGGAAAGTGGAGGTAGAAGCAATGCAGCAGGAACGAGAACAATTGCTAGCTCAAATATCCGCATTGCAATTTGAAAATGAATCTCTCAAGCAACAGAACCAGGATCTACAGCAGGAATTGAGTAATGTTGCATCTCTCAGTACATCACTACCGGATTTGTACCCAATACGCTCAAGCATCCTCAAATCTTTGATAACTGGTAAAGGCAAAGTTGCCACCACTTCCCCCCAGTACAAAACTGCTGCTAGGGTTTTGGATCGGTTTATTCAGGAGTTACAAAAATCTACACCAGTTTCTATACCTGCTCCCGATGATATCACCTCTCTTGTCAGCGAACAGGGTTTTACATGATATCGCTGATAGCACTGCTATCATATGCAGAAATTATAGCGAATGGCTGGAATGGCGATTCTTTCGTAAAAACCAGAGCTGGATAACCATGCGGTTTGATAAGCGAAGCTTAATTCGTTGGTGTTTACGTCAACGGTCACGAGAGAATCAGTGTTTCAGTCAGTTACATGATCTTCTCCCAATTTCTACTTTGGTTTTTAAATTTTTTTTGTAAGCAATTTAAATTTACAAATAAAGCAGTATTATTACCTATAAAATTAAGTAAAATACAATGCTAAGTTGTTCTATAGTTCATTTTTAGCAATTTAGCATGGCTCAGTATCCAGAGATAGATTATAAACGCGTTCTATCTGAACTTTCAGTTAATCGCAAAGATCCTTGTGAAGTAATTCGCGAGTTGATATCTAACTCCTATGATGCTCAAGCTTCAAAAATTGAAATTTATCCCCTGTTACAGTATCAAGGTTTTATATTTTTTGATGATGGTACTGGTTTAAGTGAAATAGAAATTATTAATGATATAACCCCTTATAGAGCATTTTTTTCTATTGGCATATCTACTAAAATTCCTGGCGAATCGATAGGTTATAAATGCCAAGGTTCAAAGCTTTGCTTCGCTTCCAAAAAAATTACTTTAATTACACGTTGTCACAATGAAGAAAGTTGGCGTTCTATATCAATAGATAACCCCAAAGATAATTTAAGTCCTGAATATGATATTCAATCTAATTTAGATAAGACTCCTTGGCAAACTCTTAAAGATTTATTTTCTACACCTAGGAAACAAACAATAGTTATTCTTGAAGAACTGAATAAAAACTTTTTTTTAAAGCGTTTTTTACAGGGAACAATGATTATTATTCAAGGATTGGAGGTACAAAACTTCTCAGATTTTTATGAATCAGAAGAAATTAAGGACAAAAAATGGTCGTACCTTAAACACTATATACGTTATAATACAAGACACGGAGATATGAGAATTCTCCAGTCTAATGAAACTGATTTTCCAGCTAGTAAAGAAAGAATATTTAAGGAGTCTCCTGGATATAATGAAGAGTGCGAGTTATATTTATGGACAAAAGATACCTGCAAAAAAATTGAAGCTGGCTATCCGTACTTGCACAAACCTAATGATATAGAAAAGTCGCTAATAAGTAGTCCTGCTAAAGTTTCACGATTAAATGATGGAAGATTTTCCGCTCGTGGAGCTACTAGTTTTACTTTTGAAGGTATAACTTACTGCTTAACACTAGCAATCGATGGCAATCGCCGTGCCCTTGACAAATATGAAGAATTAGATAGACAACGTAGTAAAAAATCAGGAATAAGATTAACAGATCAAAGAGGTATATTTATCTGTTCAGATGGTGTAAAGATTTGTCCCTATAACGATATTTGGGAACATAGCAAACTAGCAGAATATGCAGTGCTTGGTACGTCTGGCGGAAAGCTTCACTATATTTTCATGATCAATGGTACTTTTGACCTAGTGACAAACAGAACTTCTTTAACTGAAGCTGCATTAAAAACTTTAAATAATGATTCGTTTATTGAAAATATCAAACAGTTTCTAGATAATTCTAAATATAATCTTGAATGTTTTCGTGAGCTAATTGATAGACTGAATAAAGAAACTCAGGATATTAAACTAGATATTTATACTCGAAAACTGAATACCCTAAAGCAAAGTATTTTAGATAGATATCGATTTATAGTAAATGATATAGAACATCTGAAGGGACAATGGTTTGTCGAACCTGGAACTGGAGAAGAGTATTCAGTGGGAATATTGTACACAATGTTTGCTCATTTTGTAACTATAGATTCATCTTACTCTCATGTTTGGTTGCGTCCTAGAACCTTCTCAAGTATGGGAATTGATAGTATTGCTGTCCAAATTGGGGAGAATAGTTTAAGCGAAAAAGTTCATAAGGCTCTTGAATACAAATACATATTCTCTCCTAATGATGAATTTAATCATCCCCTGATACTGACTGACCAGATAGTTTGTTGGGATATGCCAACTGGAAAAGAAGGTGAATTGATTAAAGACTCATATAATTTTTATGGAGAAATTTCTTTCACAGAAGAACTTGATGAAATCGGCTACGAAATTGCAAAAATTAATAGTCATGAAGGTGAACCTTATGCAGGAAAAGTAAAAGTAATTAGCCTAAAGAATTTACTCAAGAAAACTTTTGATTGCCAATGGGCAAGCCCTGCACCGAAGGCTACTGCTTCCGCAACAGGAAAAGGTAGGAAAAAGTCTAAATAGTCTTATCTTTCACTTTGAAACTGAATCATTTCCCCTTATGTCGGTTAAGTATTCTATGACGACTTTCGTGCGCGGGCGACTTCTGACTTGATTAGCAAGGGCTTGAGCTAAACTGCGCTTTTATGGCGTGAAATACTTTTCACTCTTGTTGTTTGGCGGGATTCAAAACAAGCCAGCTACAAACTCCTCTAAGTCACTACGCTTAATCCGCCAGCTTCTACCGATCAGTTTGGCTTT
>CAZZVG010001007.1:0-3262 GCA_964657295.1 Iningainema sp.
ACGAGGTAAGCTGTGTCCTGATGTCCGCCGGGACGAGCTAAGATTAACTGTGCGCCAAACAACAACGGCCAGAATATCTGCCAAACAGACGGGTCGAAGCTCAAAGAAATTGTCTGTAAAACTTTGTCTTGTGCGGTTAATTTAAAGGTTGTTTGCCGCCAGTAGAGTTGATTGCAGACCCCACGGTGAGGAATCATCACACCTTTGGGCTGTCCTGTAGACCCGGAGGTATATATGACATAAACCAAGTTGTCAGATGTCACATGACTGACACAATTCTCTTCACTCGCAAGCGAGATGAGATCCCAGTCTGTATCTAAGCAAATTACTTGCGCCTCAGATTCCGGCAATCCGGCAGACAAGTTCTTGGTCGTCAACAGCACCGACACTTGGGAATCTGACAACATAAACTTTAATCGCTCTTGAGGTAATCGCGGGTCTAAAGGCACATAAGCACCACCCGCTTTCAGGATGCCCAACATTCCCACTACCATTTCAACAGAGCGATCGACACACAGACCCACCAGCATATCGGGCTTTACCCCCAGTGCTTGCAAGTGGTGCGCCAGTTGGTTAGCCCTTAAGTTCAACTCTTGGTAGGTGATAGACGTTGCTTCAAATACCACCGCCACGGCGTTGGGACTGCGCTCTACTTGCGCCTCAAACAACTGATGAATACACATATCCTGGGGATGCTGGTTAACAGACAAGGAGACTAAGTCGTAGTTGGCTTCGGGTGTAATAGTTTCTTTATAGATATTCATTTCTCTTAAATCTCCTCGAATTTAAAATCGCTCAATCAAGAAATAATTTGGGTAGGTAGTTAAGTGTTTTCCAGAATCTGGATCAATAAATCCAAATTCTTTCCGGAAAAAAGTTATTACAGTGGCTCTAAGTGAGGTAAATTTTTTCGTAATTAAACTGGAAAGGTAAGTCTCAGACTAGCCCTAATTGTGAAGCAAACGGGCAAGAAGTATCTGATATGTAGGTATGAGATATGTCGCGACTTAATGATAAGGAATTTTCTTGTTCAAGTTGAGTTCGTGCCAACATCAATACCTGACGAGCATTACTTAAATATATATTATCCCGACTTTGAGCAAAACGCTGTAAATAAGCTTCAAGATACCTAATACGTAAGCCTAAATTATCTGTATTTACAAGAAAAGGAAGGTCAGATTCAACCATAAAGCGGATAGCTAAGAGGGGAATGGGGCTACGTAGGGGGCGGAAATTTGGGTTATGCAAACCAGGGCTTTCAGTACGATTGTGAAATTCTCCTAACATGAGTCCTTGTTCAACAAACAAAGGCTTAAGTTTTTGTTGGACACCATCAATTAGTTTGTCAGTATCATCTATATGAACATCAGGAAAGACTAGTAATATTACTTTGTTTAGTCCAGCTTCTCTTTCTCGTGGTTCTAACTCCTGGAAAGTATCTAGGTAGCCCATAACAATCTCTTCAACTTGAGAAGACTCCAAGTTTTTAGCACGAATAGCTGCTAGCCGAATGCTGTTTGACTTGAGTGCTTGAGGCACAAAAGGGCAAACAGGACCAGGTCTACCTAAATCAGGATGAGGTCTTGCCAAAAATTTTTTAACCCACTCGGCAATTTCGATTAAGCAGGGAAGGTCTTGTTGGATATGGTCTATTTCAATAGGTGTATAAAGTTTCATAGCTGTAAGTTTGTTTGTGAAGGTTTTATTAAGTAGGATCGTTATCGAGGCAAAATAAGGCTATATCATTCCAAACAAAAGCTGCATTCACTTCTGATAATTTTGCCGAGAATTTTGTCAACACGAAAATACATAAAAAACACTATATAGCTGGTATTATTAATTTAAGGTAGTCCAGTTGAGGTAAATATCAATGCGTATGTAGACTTAGACTTAAATACCTGGTTTTTTGTTTTGAGTGTAATTAATAAAAAATTATTTATAACGCAATACTGTTCAGTTAAAGTGTTGAGCCCCCCAACCCCCCTTAAAAAGTGGGGCTTGTTCCCCCCTTTTTAAGGGGGGCTAGGGGGGATCGTCAAGGACTGGATACTACTAACTGAACTGCATTGATTTATAACAAAACCTGATTGGATTTCTTGAGAAGATAAATGTCTGTTTTTCTACTGGCTTGCTTAATCCCACATAATTAGTTCTATCAGATAAATTATGAAGTTGATATTTCTAAAAATATTTAAATGATAAAGTTTCAATATTGAAATTAACCCATGTCATTTTGTCTGCGAGAAAATACTTATCATGAAACAAATGTATATTATTTTCAACAGTCAAAATATGTTTTTAATGTGTAAAGATAGCTAACAAATGTAAAATTATAATGTTTAAAATTTGTATAAATGATGAAGTAGTATAAAGAATTAATGATGTAAACCTATTTATCACGGAAAATAAGGATAAATAGGTTTACTTACATCTTGCACCACCGCTCTTATACCGGGAATATGAGGGAATCAGTAAAGCTGAAACCGTTAATTTATCGTTTAGAAACCCCTGACGCTCGTTCCGACGCCGGAGTACCGGAAGATCGCAACGCTTACGCTAACGCAACGCTTACGCCAGTCGCCTACGGCGGGTTTCCCGCCGGAGAGCGCTGGACTCACCGGTTTCTCTCGCCTTGTTGAGAATGGTGCAAGATATCAGTTTACAGAGATTTAAGGCAAACGGTTAAACCGCTACTTTAGATCAGAGCAAGAAACTGTAGCGTATCTATAGCAATCTTAAATGATTCGTGAACACCTCTCATCACATCTTGCACCAGTTGCAATAACGCTATTTTTGTAGGGTGGGCATTGCCCACCATTGACCGAACAGGCCTATTTTTGCGTTGGTGGGCAGTGCCCACCCTACCCTTATTGAGAATAGTGCAAGATGTCACTCTCCCTTGTCCACGCCCTTCGGGTGACGCTCGTTCCTCGCTACCGCTTCGCTATCGCAGATCCTGCAGGAGGCAATACTACTCGGTTAAGGATTTGTGGTGGGAAATTAAGGTGTGTAGAGACGCGAAATTTCGCGTCTCTACATAGGTTGACGGTTGATAATTTATCTTAACCGAGCAGTATTGCTGCAGGAGGGAAACCCTCCTTCAGGGCTGTCTCACCGTTCGCCTCTGTCGGGAAAACCGACAACATGCGCGCTGGCTCCCCTTGTCCCCCTTGTCCATAAATCAAATAGGACTGCTATACTTTATCAGCTTAGGTTAAGCAAGCCTGCAATTTTTCAGCCACCACCCGTACATAAGGTTCTT
>CAZZVG010001008.1:0-3259 GCA_964657295.1 Iningainema sp.
GCACTGATTACAGGTATTCCCGCAAGAACTCAAACGGATCTTCTTTTCCCCAAGGTGGTTCGGGTATCATCAATAGTAGTTTGCTGTTGATTTCGGCTTCAATTTCATCATAGTCACCGCGATCAAACAGATCTACCAAGGCTTTCCAGTCACGTTCTCTCAAGGGTATTAATGGTGGTGCATATATATCCGGATTTGCCAAGGAATTCACACGCCAGGTTTTAGTTGACTTTTGGTAAATATTAATTGTCACAATTATATCTATATTAGATTACGCAATATATCCAGTTAGACCGGAAATATTCTTCCGAAGAAGAATGACGATAATTCCTAATTAGAAGTCATTATGGTGAAACGGTGATTCGGACTCAACTAATTCGATCTCAAATACTTCGGCAAAAGATTGTATGACACAAGAGCGGATCTCCTCGCAGGTGATGCTGGGAATCCATTCAGCTAAACTGCCTACAGGTTTATCTGAAATACCGCAGGGTATAATGCGCTCAAACCCTGTCATATCAGGACAAACGTTTAACGCAAAGCCGTGCATGGTAACCCAACGGCTGACTTTGATCCCGACTGCGGCAACTTTACGCCCCTCAAGCCAAACACCTGTCAAAGACGGAATGCGTTCTCCTTGCAACCCGTAGGCTGCCAGTACACGAATTAATACGGATTCAAGCTGCCGTAAGTACCAGTGCAGATCTTTGCAATAATTTTGCAGATTCAAAATAGGATACCCGACAAGTTGACCGGGACAATGGTAAGTAACTTCGCCTCCTCGTTCAATTTTATGTACCTCGTACTCACTCTGATCAAGATCAAATTTAATAAATTCCAGACTGCGTTCTTTTGACCAAGTGTAGACTGGTGGATGCTCTAGTAAGATTAACACGTCGTCCAAATGCGGGTTATTAATGCGCTCTGTCAGTAGCGATCGCTGCCACATTAAAGCATCTAAGTAGGGTATCACTCCTTGGTTATATAGCAATCCTTTCTTTTTGTACAAATTACTACCATAGGTCATATAAAAAAACAACTATTCGAGGGGACAATAATGTATTGAAAATCACTCTTATTAGAAAAGAAATGTCAAGGTATGCAAAGGATTCTAAAGGAAAGTCAAGGGAACTGGTTTTACAAAAAACAAAGTGCTAACTTGAATAAATCACCTCAAGAGTATTAGGAGGAATTCTCTGCAAAAATCATCATGCCAAGAGAATTAACAACAAATAATCAAAAATCAAATTCACATCAACAAACATTAAGCGGGAGATTTTACATGGAACTTGTCATCCACGGCAAAAATATTGACATCACCGATAGCATCCGCGAGTACGTCCATCAAAAAATTGAGAAGGCGGTGAATCATTTTCAGAACATCACAAATCAAGTGGATGTCCATCTTAGCGTAGCTCGCAATCCCCGAATTAATCCTAGGCAAGCGGCTGAAGTGACGATTTATGCTAATGGTAACGTCATTCGTGCCGAGGAGAGCAGCGAGAGTCTATATGCGAGCATAGACTTGGTTGCAGACAAAATTGCCCGTCAACTGCGTAAATACAAAGAACGGCGTCAAGATCAGAAAACTCATGGACAAACAACTGTTGATGCATTATCAACAGATGCGATCGTTACAGATTTAATTGGCGATCGCACCCCCGAACTACCCAGCGAAGTCGTTCGTACCAAATATTTTGCTATGTCACCCATGACTATTGCAGAAGCTTTAGAACAATTACAACTTGTGGGACACGACTTTTATATGTTCCGCAATTCCGAAACAGACGAGATTAACGTCATTTACGAACGCAACCACGGTGGTTTTGGAGTCATTCTACCCCGTAATGCCAACGGAAATGGTAAGAACGGCAAGACAGCTCATAGTGAATATGAAAAGGGAGTAACCAGTAGGTAGTCACGGAGAGTCGGAGAAGCAGGAGGAGAAAAATGACTCCTGTCGGGGCGGGTTTGACATGCGGATTCGGATCTACCCAAATGTTATCTATCTTAAACCCGCCCCTACCCACTCCCTTCATACAAGTTGTTGTAACGTTTTGATTGCTTCCTCAACGTGAGCTTTAAAGTTAAACATTGAGTTGAAGATATGGCGTACGACTCCAGAAGAGTCTATAATATAGGTCACGCGACCGGGAACTAAACCAAAAGCAGTGGTTGCACCGTAAAGCTTCCGCACTTGGTGACCTTTGTCACTTAAAAGGGTAAATGGGAGTTGGTACTTAGTAGCAAATTTTTGGTGAGATTCAGATGAGTCGCCACTCACGCCGATGATTTCTGCTCCCGATGTTTTAAACACTTCATATTGATCGCGAAAACCACAAGACTCTGCCGTACATCCAGGTGTGTCGTCTTTGGGATAAAAGTATAAGACAACAGCTTTGCCACGAAAGTCTTTCAGACTCACCGATGGGCCGTTTTGGGAAGGTAAGGTAAAATCAGGGGCGGGATCTCCAACTTTGACAGCCATAAAATATTGACGTTTTTTATAAACTTATATAGCGATCTTACAAGATCCGCGACTTCTATTTCATTGCCAATTGGGACGCGATCTGCCTTTGGCAGCAGCGCTGACGCTCGTTCGCATGATTGCGTCTCCCCGAGTGAGAAGACTCGCTAACGCTATCGCACCCTTAGTCTAGTCTCGAAAAGCCTATAAATTCCTGAGCTTTTCCTCTATGTATCCCCATAAATAAATGTGCAAAGATGAGCACTTCGGACACAATTGTTTTTTCTCCCCCAGATCACCCCTGCTCCCGAAGCTGATCCAAACGGTATTGGTGCATAAGCTGAATTCACTGCCAACTATTAAAAGCTTGATTGACGACACTGCCTTGCTCAACAAGCAAGAAATGGTAGCAAGGGCGTGAATCCTAGTTTTACCCAAAGGGAACCAAAAATGCAAAATCATAACTTTCGTCGTTTCATTGTTTTCATTGGATTGACTTTCACTCTAATGCTGGGGATTTTCACAACTCCTGCATTTGCTCAATCCGGAGATCAACAAAACAATAGTGCAGTAACAACAGGGCCAGGTCCTGTTGTTACTGCTTTTGTCTACAACTTCCCAAGCGAAGACATTACGTATACCGAATCGAAGGTGGGTTTGACTCCGAGCTCTTTTGACTACAAAGGTCAGCACTTTGAGGGTGACCAAATTAGAGTCTTGAACGCGGAGTTTGGCAAAGCCGTAAGCGTCAGTCCCAGAGGAATTGATGTGCTTACAAACTTTACACTCCTT
>CAZZVG010001009.1:0-3256 GCA_964657295.1 Iningainema sp.
ACTGATGGACTTCAAAGCGATTTAACAATATTGCTGGATATCGATCCAGAAATTTCTTTGAAGCGGATATTGCAAAAGCGCAAATTAGATCGAATTGAACAAGCAGATTTAGCTTTTCATCATCGTATCCGTCAAGGTTATTTGTCGTTAGCAAAAAAGTTTCCTGAAAAGATTGTTGTCGTCAATGGAAATCAGAAGATCGAGCAAGTTGCATCAGACATTCAACAAATATTGTTAAGTTTTTTGAAGATAGCGCCAACAGAGGTAAACTCTTAAAGGTATTGTGCCTCAAGTTACTACCGAAGCGCACATGTTTTGAGCCAACACCCCTAACTAGAAGTTAGGGGTGTTGGCTTGGAGTTGGGATTAGCTTGTTGCCCGGATACCAGGACAACGATTGCCGTTTTTTTAGCGTTTGGCTTGCCAGAAGCGACGGGACACCATAAAAATTAAATGTTACAATTAGTATACTTGGTTCCTTAATATGGAAATGCAGTTATGATACATTGGTCTGTTACTGTTTCAGAAGAGACAAATGAAGCTCTACACAGATTTTTGGCTGAACATACTGACAGCGATATATCTAATTTCATAGAAAAAGCAGTTCAGGAGAAGATTTTCAGATCCACGATTCAGGAAGTCCACGATTTCAATACGGCTTTTCACTCCGAAGAAATTGAGTCAGTCATTGATGAAGCGATAGGTGCGGTACGTGCAGCGCATCGTTCTTGATACCAACGTACTAGTCAGTTCACTGCTGAATAAGCAGTCTAAGCCATATTTACTTTATCGTGCGTGGGACGAAAGAAAGTATATCCTTGTTACTTCACCGGAACAGTTGGAGGAGCTTGAGCTTATTTCCGCGTCCCGTGTACTAGTCCGATCTCAAAGAGGAGATCCCTGCTTACAATAGTGTAGGTGCTTTGATTGCACATAGCCAAAGATTGGAGCTGTAATTGGCACCCAACCATTTCTTCCCCGCTTCTCAATGAGAACACTTCGACGATTGGGGACAAATCCAACACGAGCAGCTTTGATAGAAGGCGATTGCCGCACCACAAGCCCCGCTTTGGTGACAACCTGACGGCAGAAGTTTTGACTTGAGGGAGTCCCTTTTGCCTGACATGAACCGAGATAATCCGTTTGTGATATATAGCCTTGCGTAGGAGACGAAATTCCTACCCAGCCGTTTTTACCACCGTTTCGGATTGTGACATGTTGTCCATAATCTAAAAGAGTAACCACAGAACTGTTAATTGTCGGTTTTCGCATAACGTAAAGGCCATTTCTTGCCATCACCTGACGACAGCTTCCCGAGTACTTCGCCAATTGATATTCACCCTGTTTTTTCTGCAAATCGAAGGAAGAAGATTGGATTCTTTGAAGATTATCTCTATTAACAGCCAAACTCTGAGTTGTAAAAATTGTTGCTGTCAACACGATCACTGTCGTTAAAGTAGGATATTTCCACTGCCAACCACTGTTTTTCATGATACTCTTTACTATAAACCCTAATTGTGCTATGTGTTTCTGTTAATCTAAAAGGATGCTGTCAACTCAAACTCAACTATTGCGACTTTCACAAGGACAACTGAACCTCCTTGAACGTTGTCCCCGTCAGTTCCAACACACCTACCTAGAACAACTTCATTCTCCCGATAATCCAGAACATGAAGAACGGCAGGTTTTAGGGAGTCGCTTTCACCTGCTGATGCAGCAGCGGCAAATGGGTTTGCCAATTGATACGTTTCTGCAAGCAGAACCCATACTCCAAAGCTGGATGAGCGCTTTTGCTCGTGCCGCACCAGAAATTTTAACGACTACTCTCAACAGCGATTTTCGTGAAAGCGAACACTACCGCACCCTGCAAGTTCAAGACTATTTGCTCACGGTTGTCTACGATTTGTTGATAGCAGATAATCAGTATGCACAAATTCTTGACTGGAAAACTTATCCTAAACTACCAAATAAACGCAAATTAGAACAGAACTGGCAAACACGTCTTTATCTGTATGTATTGGCGGAAACCAGCAATTATTTACCAGAAAGCATTTCGATGGTGTACTGGTTTGTTCAATCTGAAGGCAAGCCGCAAAGTATTAAGTTTAGTTACAATAGTGCACAGCACCAGCAAACAGCGCAGCGACTGAGCCGATTGTTAAACAAATTAACCAATTGGCTGAAAAGTTACTCCCAAGGACAACAGTTCCCGCAAGTTCCAGAAGGTAACAAAGCTTGTGAATATTGTCAGTATACAACGCGGTGCGATCGCTCTACAGGCGATGCGGAATCTATGTCTGCGGCAAATCCTGACTATGGAGTGGACACGAGTCTACTAAATCTCGCTAGCATTCAGGAAGTATCCTTATGATTGGAGTCAGAAGATAGAAGACAGATACTCTCTTGCGTGAGTGATTATCAGGAAAAAATAGCCAGAAAACCCATAATCTTCTCCTGACTTCTTACTTTTTATACATCAGGATCTAACAAACCCTCAATTATGTTTTATGCACTTTAATGAAAATAATGCAGTTTATGTCCGTGAATTAGGAATTGATGACATTGCTCCTGTTTACCACTTGGGTGAGGAATTATTTACCAGCGATTTATATCCTTATTTGTACAGAACTTGGGATGAGTGGGAGGTGATTGGACTTTACAATACAGATCCAGAATACTGCCTCGTTGCGGAAATAGATGGAGAATTAGCCGGATTTATTTTGGGAACCATCATTACCAAAGCTTCTTGGACTTACGGATACATTCTCTGGTTAGGAGTTGATCCTAAGTTTCAGCGTCAGCGAGTGGGAGATAAACTAGTTGATAAGGTCATTGCTCACATGATCGAAGATGGAGCGCGGTTCATGCTAGTAGATACAGATCCCACTAACGTCCCGGCAGTAAAATTTTTCACTCGCAAAGGATTTGGAAATATTCACCAGCATGTCTTTTTGTCAATGAATTTAAGCAAGCACGAACACTATGGCAGGCTGATTGATTACGAACATCAAAAAGCTGAAAGGGCAGGTTACAGGCGATCGCGTCCTGCTGCCATCCGAGGCAATCGCAAGTCCGATGGAATAGTGAGTGAAGTCGCCTTGAATACGTTGGTGAGCGATACCTAAGGCGGATCGCACGATCACCGAACAAGCGCCAGTATAAGTTTTGTTTATGAGCAGATGTAGAGACATTCCGCTCTTTATGTTCGGTTAATTGTTGATGGTTAATGGTTGATTGCAATTAACAATTAACAATT
>CAZZVG010001010.1:0-3255 GCA_964657295.1 Iningainema sp.
CTTTTATTGTCACTGCCACTACCACAACTCCCGAACGTGTTCCCACACTGCAAGCCGTAGCCCAGCAAGTCGCAGTCGTCCAAGGAAATGACCTAGATAATCTCAAATCAGTCTTGAAAAATCAAGATGTTGTGCTGTTAAGTGTGGGTGCCAAAAGTGCCGATACGTATGTAGAAAGTTATCTACAAACAGCCCAAAATTTAATTTCTGTCTTAAAACAGATTCCCAGCGTACAACAACTGATATATACGGGAAGTTATTCTGTTTACGGTGATAGAAACGGCGAGTGGGTAGATGAAGAATCACCCGTGGCACCTGCCAATCCAAACGGGCAAATTCTCAGTGATACCGAGCAAGTTTTACTGTCAGATGACAGTGAACATCTCCGTGTTTGTATCTTGCGCTTGGGAGGAATTTACGGCCCAGGACGAGAACTTACGAAGATATTTGGCCGAGTGGTAGGAACAACTAGAGCCGGTGACGGCGAAGATACAACAAATTGGATTCACCTTGATGATATTGTGGCGTCTATAGAGTTTGCCCGTCGTCATTGCTGGGAAGGGATTTATAACTTAGTAGATGATGCACATCTGACAAGCAAAGAATTGCTCAACAGTATTTGTGAAAAACACAGTTTACCTAAAGTGACATGGGATTCTACCCAAAAAAGTACCCGTCCATATAATACCAAAGTATCGAACCAAAAGATTAAACAAGCAGGATATCAATTGATTCATCCACAGATGATTTTTTAGAGAAATAAGATAGGTAATCTTACACGATCGCTCTTGGAGTAATGGCTAAAAGGTTACCATAATATAACTGATTAAACTCAAAAAACAATTATGAAACTCGTTGGCTACTTAAAAGCTAGTGAACTTACATCCAAGCAGCGTAAAGCACTAGTTAATGCAGATTTTGAATATGATTTTGCCAGACATCGTAATGCTGCCATGTTTTTTTCACTCGAACGTGTTGCAACACTCGAGAACCGAGATTGCCAGCCCACTCAACTTATCAAAGCAGAATCTATCACATCACCATTTGGGTATTATCAATGGACAGAAAAACAACTACAACAATACAGTGGATTAGCTCTGATAGAAATAGATCCAGAGAAACCTAAGTTCAAGACTATAAAAGTTTATCGCACTGATATTCTCGATCAAATTGAATTTACTGAAGAAGAATTAAAAAAAGTTGCTGAAAATAGAAACCAAAAAGCTCAAGCTAAATTATTAGAGCAAGAGCAATTACAAAAATTAGCACTCTTAAAACAAGAAAAGCAAGATGTTATTCGTTCTCAATGGAACCGTTTGACAAAGTTAGCTTATCCCTGTTTTGAATTAATTAATGAAGCACAAGCACTCGCAAAAGATTATAGAATGCGGATTGTGCCAAGCTTGCAAAAACAATTTGAAGCTAAGCGAATTAAAGAAATTGCTAATGATATTTTAATACCTACAGCCAAGAAAGGACCTTGGCCTTGGAAATTTAAATCAATGGAACAACTTGAATTAATTATTGAAGAATTCTATGCGATTTGGAATTGTGAATGTGAGGAGTGTTTTATTAATGATGCATATCCTGTGGGACTTTTAGATGATGTCGATGATGATTTAGATGCTGTCAGCAATCAGGAATTAGCGGTTAGCCATCGGCGATGAAGTCCCGTCTGCGCCCACTGTTAAACTGAGGGTAGTGATTAAATAGCAAAAAATGACTACCAGTTTAGGAATTACTGACATTATTAAAAGCTTGAGCGTTCTTCAGACTCGTTGTAATTTGCATCAAGCGATTGATGAGCGGTTCTTCCGTGAGTGGATGGAAAACCTACCCGAACTTAACCAGCAAGAACAGGCAGGTATTGCTCTAATCAAGCAACGCTATGACTACCATCGAGTTGATGGTCTGCTGTTAGAGGGTAGTACTATTAACCTTATAGTTGTTTCCCCATTGTTGGAACTTGCAGGTTTTATCGATCCACCATTCCGTATTCGCTCACCCTATGGTGTCGCGCTGGAACTTGACGATACTGACGAAATAATTCGCGGTTTTATCGACACGCTAGTTGTACAGGAGCGACTTTGGATTTTAGTTGTTGAATCGAAGCGAACAAGCATTCCAGTTCCAGCCGCATTGCCTCAGTTATTAGCTTACATGCTGACTACTCCGCAAAGCAATAGACCAGTGTTTGGGATCGCAACTAATGGTGACGAGTTCGTGTTTCTGAAGTTGAACCCAGGCGACTCACCGCAATATGATATCTCACGGTCATTTTCACTGTTTCCTCGCCGACACGAGTTGGCTGAGGTTTTACAGATTGTGAAGCGCTTGGGACAGGTGGTGTTGGAATGAAAAACTCGTATCGGCTTGAATGAAGTATATGAACGGGCAAGGTTTGATCTGGCAATTGATTACTCACAAACCGTTAAACTTTCTTTGTCAAGAGAAGAGAAAATCTGGGTAGCAAAAATTATTGGTAGAGAAGAACGCTAATTGGAAAAAGGTATCTATTACTGCTGATAATCGCATGACAACTAAGACTTACATTGGAGGGAATTAAAAATTGTTTCTGCTTGTTCTTGAGCGTTTTGTCCGGTTGTCAGCAGTTCTATAGAAAATCGGCTTCTGTTGAACGCGATGCTCGCATCATAGCGAAGAGATGGAACAGAGGGTTTTTTAGCTGACCAAACTAATATTCCTTGTTGAATTGTTACGGGAACAACTTTCCCACAAAATGTTTTATTTTCTATGTGAGAAGCACTCACTTGTAGATCCCCTGTGAAGTAGTAAGAAATTAGTGGAGGAATAGAACTAATCGGTGATTCTTGTTGTTCACGTTTACTTTCATGAGCTTTAGCAACAATTAGCGATGCAACTGGAGGGATCTCATCGCTAATTGAATCACTGCCTGGAGGTGGACTGGCAATGAACACAATCTTCAAGCTGGCAAAGTTGAGACCAAACTCGTATTGGGGATTGCCTGGAATTGTACCTTCTATTAGGGTGTTAGCTATCGTCTTTGCCCGTTGTGGATCGGAGGCATTACGAAGGGTTTTGAGACTTAAACCAATCAGTGCAAAAACGATGAGTCCGATTGACGCTGCAGTAATTCCAACTCCTTCCCAGACACTGACGGAGTATTGATTTTGTGAATTAAGGGTATTGGAATGTTTCATCTAAAGTGTTATATCGTGTTTGCTTAAATACTTATCATATCTGTATGTTTGGTTAATTGCTAATTGTTAATGG
>CAZZVG010001011.1:0-3254 GCA_964657295.1 Iningainema sp.
CAAAACATCTGCTCGATATTTAAGTGAACAACAATCCTCTCAGGCAAAAGACAGTCAAATCTGGAAGGATTGGCGAAATTTTACTGTTGTTCGTAAAGTGATTGAAAGTCCAGAAATTACATCTTTCTACTTGCAACCCAAGGACAAGGGAGACATTCCTAACTTTCAAGCCGGTCAATTTTTAACGATTAAGCTTGATATTCCCGGAAAAGATAAGCCTGTCATTCGCAACTACTCGCTTTCAGATTATACTGAGCCTTGTGAATACTATCGTCTTTCAATTAAGCGCGAACTAGCCCCTGAAGGCTTAGAAGTGCCAAATGGTGTCGTATCTAATTTTATGCACGATCGCATTCATGAAGGTTCCATTATTTTAGTGAAACCACCAAACGGTACGTTTGTTTTAGATGTGCAAAAGTCCATTCCTGCAGTATTCATTAGTAATGGAGTCGGAATTACGCCCTTGCTAAGTATGGTGAAAGCCTGTATTCAACTTAACTGCAACCGTCCTCTGTTGTTCGTACATGGTGCCAGAAATGGTAATTTTCATGCTTTTCGAGATGAAATCATGGCGATCGCTCAGCAAAATCCTAACCTACAGCTGCATTTTCGCTACAGTCGTCCCAACCTTGATGATGAAGGTTATTACCACAGTGTTGGTTATGTTGACATTTCTGTTATTCAACACTTAGTCGAGCAAGAAGCAGAGTATTACCTATGTGGTTCTCCACTCTTTCTACAATCTATGATGCAAGGACTCAAAGCATGGGGAGTGCCTGACAGCAGAGTTTTCTTTGAATCTTTTGGTAAAAGCAATCAATCATCCGAGACAATACCCCCTGCTGTCACTGTCGGCGATGGAGTTGAAGAGGCGGAAATTGTTTTTACTCGCTCTAATAAAACTTTGACTTGGAAGCCAGATGATGGTAGCATTTTAGACTTTGCGGAAGCAAATGAGATTTATCCACCTTACAGTTGTCGTGCAGGTATCTGTGGCACTTGCATGTGCAAAATCCGTGAAGGAGAAGTTGCCTACCAGGACACTCCAACTGCCGCAATTGATGAAGGTTCGGTACTGATTTGTGTTTCTCAACCTGGAACCTCAAAAGTGGTTCTAGATCTCTAAATGAAAACCGGAACTGGCGCTCTTCTTAGCCTGATGAAAACAATTTATAACCGAGCGATCGCACACCCTCTTTTCGTTTACTTGCTGAATCGGAACAGTTATTTTACGATCAAATAGTTTCTCAGGTCGTTATTGTGAGTGCCATAATGGTTGAGGTTAAGAGTTGGAGAGAAACTGCTTTCTTGGGCTACTCTGTAATTTTCCAGATTATTCAAAGCATATAGATAGATATATTTACAATACTCCTCTTATTCCTCAAACAAGAACAGATATGCCGTACAGTCAATTCAACACAATCGGCAAAGTCAAAGAGGCCTTTAACAATGGTTAAACTAGAGATGATTTTGAAGATTGGAATGTGCTATTGCAGTCCAAATCAACAAGATACCCGACTTCTTAAAGAAGTCGGGTATCTATGTCTTCAATTTTCACAAATCAATTAGGATTGCTATAATGCAATACGGTTCAGTTAAGATAATCAACCTACCGTCAACCTGTGTAGAATGCGGTGCATTCTACAGGGTCTAAATTCCCACCGATAGCTTTAACAACAACGTATTGTAATATCAACACCTCACCAGACACCTGATGCTCTGAGATTATTAAGTGATCTGTATTGTAGTTGGGTCTTCAGGTCCGTGAACCGCATTAGAGTATAGCAATTGAACAGGAACTCTTCCTTGTCCATTAACAAGAGGTTCGTACCAGAAAGCCAAATTGTTTGAGCCTAATTGACTTGCTTCTGTAATTGGATAGTCTCCCACTTCTCCTACTCCTACTTTGTCTGAGTACCAACCTAGTAATTTACGGTTGCCAGTTCGATTGCTTTCTCCCACATCCGGATCGGTTCTGGCTTCGTTCAACTCGTGGTAAATTGTCGCCACAACATTCTGCCAAGATGGGTTAAAAACGGCGATACCGTTTTGGACTCCCAAATAGGAATAATTCTCAGAATAAACACCGATCGCATAATAGGCTGTACTCACTTTGCCATCTGCTCCCTGGAAGTTTATCGACCCGTGGTATCCGCCAAGACCTCCTAGAGAGTCATCTTTCCCCATGGAAAGCGTTGTATATTGAGGCAACATAAAATCAAAGACCGTTGAACTAAGGTTAAAGCCGTTGAACCCTCCTTGATTGCCTACTTTGGTGAGCAGTGTCTCAATATAATCTTGAGACACTGTCGTGGGAACAGATGCTTCTACTATCCCAGACCCTAAGAAATTACTAGTAACTTGCTGCCCTGGAAAATATTGGGACACAATACTATTCAAACGTGGATCGGACATAGCTTGTGATAGAGAGTTATTAATATTATCAATGTCACTCTGAAACCAAGACTGAGAACCACCCAAGTATAAGTTGTAAAAGTTGAGGTTGGGAATGGTTTTGCCACCATGATAGGTTAAATCGGCAGATGGAGTGGAGGGGAAAACGGACTGAATTTTTCCAGTCTGAACATCATATCCTAGATATGATTCTCGCCCCTCCCGCAAACCAGACAATTCAAAGTGATCCAGCAGTTGAATATTCGTCAGTTTGGCTGCTGCCAAATCGGAATTGTGAGATTTATAGTAATTAACATTAAAAATTCGGGAAAACTCGCGTCCCTCCGTCACACCATAACTTTCCAGATGAATAAATAGCTGTTCGTTGTTCAATCTTGCAAGGTCACTATTGTTCGCACGATAGTAGTCAAGGTCAAAAATTGGAGAAAAGATACGTCCCTCAATTACTCCGTGATTTTCTAGATGATCTAACAGTTGGCTATTGTTGAAATTTGCTAAATCGGAATAGCTAGCCCTGTAGAAACTCAAATCAACAAATGGTGAGAAGCTACGACCTTCATTTAAACCATAAGCCTGGAAGTGTGATAAAGCTTGAGCATCGTTTAAACCAGCCAAGTCGTGATTGGCAGCACGATAGAAATTGGCATCAAATACGTTGCCGATATTTAGAGACATATCACTAAATCACCCTGAGCTAAGTGTTTATACCCTTGATTTCATCATTCTTCTCACAAGAGGGGAATGTTGTCAATGCAAAAACTGCACATTTCTAACAGAAGTAAGTTATACGCAGGAAGACACAGATCTCCGACTTCTCAAAGAAGTCGGAGATCTTCTAT
>CAZZVG010001012.1:0-1053 GCA_964657295.1 Iningainema sp.
GGTACGGAGCAAGTCTCAAGAGGTTCTTCCTCTGGTACAGTCTCACCCTTCGTTAGCCAGCTGTATCCGTAAAAGTTGTCGGGGATCTGGTTCAACCTGCAACTTACGTTAAAATAAGTAGAGATCCTAAAAAACACCGTTAAAACAGTTGGCTGACGATTCCTTAACAACAACACACCCGACGTTCATTCTAGTAGATGGACACTCCCTAGCCTTTCGTTCGTACTTTGCTTTCGTTGGTCGTAGCGGTGGATTGCGGACAAAAACAGGGATTCCCACGAGTGTGTGTTTTGGCTTTCTCAAATCTCTGCTAGAGGTGATGACAACCGAAAAGCCTCAAGCAATGGCGATCGCGTTTGATTTGGGCTTACCAACTTTCCGTCATGAAGCAGACGATACTTATAAAGCAGATCGTCCGGGAACACCAGAAGATTTCATTCCCGATTTAAAAAATCTCCAAGAGATGCTTGATGCCTTTAATCTGAAAATTTTCACCGCCCCACGTTACGAAGCAGATGATGTATTGGGAACCTTAGCACAGAAAGCGACAGCTGCTAATTATAAAGTCAAAGTTTTGACAGGCGATCGCGATTTGTTCCAACTGATCGACACTAAAAAAGAAATTAGCGTTTTGTACTTTAGTCCAGATGCACTGAAGCGTTCCACAAATAGCATAACTGAATTTGGTCCAGAACAAGTCAAAGAAAAACTAGGCGTTTTACCCTCCCAGATAGTAGATTTCAAAGCCCTCTGCGGCGACAAATCAGATAATATTCCTGGCGTTAGGGGAATTGGGGAAAAAACAGCAGTAAAATTGCTCAATACCTACGGTTCCCTTGATAACATTTACGCCGCTTTGGGTGAAATCAAAGGCGCAGAGCAGAAAAAATTAGAAGCAGGGAAAGAAGACGCTGAAAAATCTCGCTATTTGGCAAGTATTGTTCTTGATGTCCCCCTAGAAGTTGACTTAGAAGACTGTATTTTAAAAGGCTTCGACACAGAGCGCCTCATTCCTATTTTAGAAAATTTAGAATTCAAGTTTTTCCTAGATAA
>CAZZVG010001012.1:1063-3253 GCA_964657295.1 Iningainema sp.
TGGTAGTACAGCCGAGGCAATAAACGACTCCCCACCCCCGACAAACGAAGATAGTGATCTATGGTTTTTCAGTGCTGATGAGACAGATGCAGCACAACAGAAACCTATTTCTGTAATTACACCACAGATCATTGATACAGAAGCCAAACTCATTGAATTGGTGAAGCATCTCCAACAATTTACCAGCACCGAAACACCTGTTGCTTGGGACACGGAAACGAGCGATTTAGAACCACGGGATGCAACTTTAGTGGGAATTGGCTGCTGTTGGGGAAGCCAACCAGATGAAGTCGCTTATATTCCTCTCGGACATAAAGATGGGAAGAATTTAAGTTTGAACGTTGCTTTGGAAACACTGCGTCCAATTTTAGAAAGTACTGACTATCCTAAGGCTTTACAGAATGCTAAGTTTGACCGTTTAGTCCTACGGTGTCAGGGAATAATCATGGCAGGAGTTGTATTTGACTCCATGCTGGCAAGTTACGTTTTAAATCCAGATGGAATTCATAATCTAGGTGACTTAGGTCGGCGTTACTTGGGTTTGACCGCAAAAAGTTATACTGACTTAGTTCCTAATGGCAAAACTATAGCCGATTTAGATATTGCCACCGTAGCAGATTACTGCGGAATGGATGTGCATGTCACATTTCAACTTGTCGCAAAACTACGCGAGCAACTGAAAAAAATTCCAGCTTTGGATAACCTGCTTGTGGAAGTCGAACAGCCCTTGGAACCAGTGTTAGCGGAAATGGAATACCGGGGAATTCGGATAGACACAGCTTACTTGCAAGAAATTTCACAACAGTTAGAAATAGATTTAGCCAAGTTTGAACAGCAAGTCTACGAGCTTGCTGAAGAAAAATTCAACTTGGGATCTCCCAAACAATTGAGCCAGATTTTATTTGAAAAATTAGGGTTAAGCACTAAGTATTCTCGGAAAATACAAACAGGTTATTCTACAGATGCAGCAACACTAGAAAGACTGCAAGAAGTTGATGAAACCGGTATTATTGATGCCATACTTGAATATCGTACCCTATCTAAACTGAAGTCAACTTATGTGGATGCACTGCCAAAATTAGTGCGGAAAGACACGCAGCGCGTCCATACCGATTATAATCAAGCGGCGACATCCACTGGCAGGTTATCTTCTTCCAATCCGAATTTACAAAATATCCCAATTCGTACTGTTTTTAGTCGCAAAATTAGGAAAGCCTTTTTACCAGAACCGGGGTGGCTATTAGTAGCTGCTGATTACTCGCAAATTGAGTTGCGGATTTTAGCTCACCTGAGTCAAGAGCCAATTTTGGTGGAAGCGTATCGGCAAAATGAGGATATTCACACTGTAACGGCACGGCTAATTTTTGAGAAAGAAGATGTAACATCAGACGAAAGGCGGTTGGCAAAAACTATCAACTTTGGCGTGATTTATGGGATGGGTTCTCTGCGATTTTCCCGTTCCACTGGGATAGATAAAGCTAATGCTAACGAGTTTATTAAGCGATTTAATGAACGTTATTCTCAAGTTTTTACATATTTGGAAGGGGTGAAGAAACAAGCCATCTCCCAAGGTTATGTTGAAACTATTCTTGGACGTCGCCGATATTTTGATTTTACCAGTAATAGCCTACGTAGTTTTCAAGGTAGCAAACCAGAAGATATCGACGTTAGCAAACTTAAAAATGTAGGTGTTTACGATGCTGGATTACTTCGTGCTGCTGCCAATGCACCAATTCAAGGTTCCAGTGCTGATATTATCAAAATTGCAATGGTGAGAATGCGTGAAGTTTTGCAGAATTACCAAGCCCATATGTTGTTACAAGTTCATGATGAATTAGTCTTTGAAATTCCCCCACAAGAATGGGAAGAATTACAACCGCAAATCAAATCCGCAATGGAAAGTGCAGTATCGTTAAGTGTACCTTTAGTTGTCGATGTGCGTGCAGGTGACAATTGGATGGAGACAAAGTGATTGTTTGTTACTAAATGTCCAGAGACGAACTCTGGTTGGCTTTTCTTCAATCCAGGCTTTGAACCCCGCCCCTACACCATGCTCGCAGCTTAGCGTACTTTATATTCCGTTTTCTGAAGCGAACCCTTTACAAGTGATTTTCAGGCAGCATTTTTCCATGAAGGATACGCACAATGAAAATATCATCCTGCCGCTTGCGGTAATAAATAACGTGGCTT
>CAZZVG010001013.1:0-3249 GCA_964657295.1 Iningainema sp.
AAGTATTTTACATTATTATTCTCCTAATGTGCAATTTATTTTGCATGAGTACTTACCAGGAGTTCCATCTGTAGATGGAACTAAAACCTATCGGTTGCATGACTTGTTCCATGATTTGGCATGTAATTTGTTAATTGCTCCCACCACGCCGGAGGATGATGGTGATTTACCAGGGTTAGGTATTACCTTGGAGACGGCTCACGCAATGTTGTTGGAGAGATACCGAAAGAAAACCCAGAATAATTTATGGCATACTCTACCTGATGACGGTTATATTCATCAGCGTTTAGTTTGGCATCTAGAAAAAGCTGGGCGAGTAGAGGAAATTCACTCGTTGTTGCAAGAGGAAGCTGAGTCAGGAAACAATGGTTGGTTTGAAGCGTGCGATAAACTAGGGCAAACCGCCAATTTTGTCACAGATGTTGCCCGTGCCTGGGAACTGGCGGAAGATAATTGGACTGATACAACCCTACCTCAAATTGTCAGCTTACAGTGTCGTTATGCTTTAATGATTGCATCCCTTAATAGTCTGGCAGCTAATGTCTCAGTAGAATTGCTGTTTGCGTTAGTCAAAAAAGAGTTGTGGACTCCTGAACAAGCACTAGCTTATATTCTGCAAAGCTCGAACCCAGAGTAAAAAGCTCGCTCGCTTACAGAGCTAGTCAATTGTTTGCCACCAAACCTAAAAGAACTAGCACTCTTAAAAGCTCTGGCTGCTGCTAAACTGATTCAGAATGAGTATAATCGCGCTCAAGTACTATCTGCCTTAGCTGACAAACTGCCATCAGAATTGTTAAGTGATGCACTCGCTGCTGCCAAACTGATTCAGAATGAGTATTATCGCGCTCAAGTACTATCTGCCTTAGCCGACAAACTGCCATCAAAATTGTTACCAGATGCACTCGCTGCTGCTAAACTGATTCAGAATGAGTATTATCGCGCTCAAGTACTATCTGCCTTAGCCGACAAACTGGCTCAAATGCCAAAATCCCAACTTTTTCCTTTATGGCGAGATTCACTCCACACGCTATCTCTCCGCACACGAAAGGATTTGCTGCAGGATATACGGGCATTAGTTCCAACCATCTTTGCGCTTGGTGGTCAAAAAGCAATAGCAGAAATTAGTTATGCTATCTCTAATGTATCACAATGGTGGCATTAAAGAATAACATCTTTAGTTAGCCATTCTACAATTGAGCCAATAGGTTGACTGAGTGACTCTAAGTATTAATTTTTCACTGTTGTGCGCGGCATCACGAGTTTGAGTAATTATTTAATTATTAATTGCACATTTGTCAATATATCTAATTGCTGAAAATGATGCCGAAATCTGTGGGAAAAAACATCACTTTTGAAAAGCGATCGCGATCGCCTTCCTTATCTTAATGTCTATTCTGGCATATCATTTGGTTTTTGTCAACCCCCTAAAATCACGCCTCTCCTAAAACCCTTTTTATCAAAGTTTTGCCATTGTTAAGAAAGATGTGAGTCATGGATAGCAAGTTTGAGAGAGGGGTGCCAGAGAGCATGATGTATGTGACTCAAACGATAATCGCTATAATGATGCCAGAAACCCGATTTCTTGAAACAATACGTTGAAGTACTTGCTATGGTGACAACAGCAAAGCCTGCAGAAATTAGAACAGTACTTGAAAACATTAGCTGGCAAACATTCAAAACCATGTTAGCTGAAATGGGTTCAGAACGTAAAAATAGACTTGCGTATGAGGATGGAATAGTAGAAATTATGTCCCCACATCTGCCGCACGAGAACTCAAATCGGCTAATTGAAAGCTTTGTTCTTGTTCTGTGTGAGGAATTGGGCTTTGAAGTGAAAAGTGGCGGTTCTTTAACTTTGACACGGGATGATTTAGAACGAGGAGGTGAACCGGATAGCTGTTACTACATCCAAAATGAATTTTTGGTTCGAGACAAAGAAAATATAGATTTGGCAATTGACCCTCCGCCAGATCTAGTGCTAGAAGTTGAATACTCCAGACCTAAAGTCAACAAGTTAAGTCTTTATGCTGCCATGGGGATTCCAGAATTCTGGCGTTTTAACGGTAGTGTGTTGCGGGTTTACACACTTAATAGTGGGCAATACTTAGAAGCTCAAACTAGCCCTACTTTTGCACCAGTGACAGTCAGAGAAATACCTCATTTTATTACTGAAAGCAAAAAAATTGGACAAATAGCTGCAAAGAATGCATTTCGTGATTGGCTTAGAGGAAAATATCAGGCGAAAACATAGGCGATTTACCAGGTGTCTTGACATGAGGCAGAATTATCCCATTAAATCCTGTATCTAGTACCTCTTTATAAGAAAACCCGTTGAAAACCCTATTCGTTTTCGCGACGTTCGCTCAAAAATGCTAACATCTCTTCGTAGAAGGGTAAGCCTCGTCCCCGACTTTCCCGCGCAGTTGATAGAATATGTAACATTTCAATCAACGATTTTTGAGCAGCATCTAGGAGCAAGGTTAATAATGGGGAGATATCGTTTTGTTGTTGAGCGTCTACGATCGCATCAATATAGTCTTTCCTCACTTGGTTAGAAATCACGACAATCGGATAGCCTGTCCGCAATAATAGCACATTCATTAATAATCGTCCCGTGCGTCCATTCCCATCCCGAAATGGATGAATCGAAACAAATCGCACATGGGCTTCAGCCGCGAACTCGATTGGGTGCTGAATGGCTGCTGTTGAATTTAACCAAGTGACAAACTCAGTCATTAAATCATGAAGTAAATAGTGCGGTGGATAGACGTACTCAGTGCCTGCTGCTTTGACGTAAAGCTCGCCGGACGGAATCTTCCGCCCGGCAGACTTTACATCAAGTTGGCGGTAGCATCCCGCTTCAACAGGTGCGATTGCTCGCATAATCAAATTGTGGATCTGTTTGATTTCCCATTCTCCAATAGCAGTTGACTGTTGTGCCAGCTGTTCGATATAATCGATCGCATCTTTATGCCCAATCACTTCTAAATGTTCGCGCAAGGTTTTACCGCCAATGGTGATTCCGTTTTCCAGTACCAAACCCGTTTCACTTTGCGTTAGAGTGTTGCCTTCGATCGCGTTTGAGTTATATGTGAAGCGCACGTCGTATAATTTCTTCAGTTCTGCAACGACTGTCGGTGGAAGTGGACGAAAGCTATCCAACCACGCTTTGAGTCGATCAATCTGCTGAAATTTATCTGAAAGCGTCATATTTGGAAAACGTGACAATCTTTGTTGAATTTCTTGTGA
>CAZZVG010001014.1:0-3247 GCA_964657295.1 Iningainema sp.
CACGCTTCTGCAAAGTTCGGATATTTGATATATATGGGCGCACCTTTTCCATTATTTAGATACTACACTACCAAATAAACCAAAGTCAACTGGCTCAACTCAAAAATTCCGAATTATTTCAGTCAACTAAATTGAGAAGATTTGGGCAGTTCACCTTTTGAGAGAGTTCCACCACACTGAGAAAAATCTCTCCCAAACTACTCATCAATCAAATATTTACTCTGCTTCTGGATTAACTTCAAATCACGCTTCTGCAAAGTTCGGATATTTGATATATATGGGCGCACCTTTTCCATTATCTAGATACTACACTATCAAATAAACCAAAGTCAACTAGCTCAACTCAAAAACTCCGAATCGGGAGCTTCAAAATTAGATGCGCTTACCCTGATAACTTTGTCCCTTTGAACTGACATTTGTATTGAAAATAGGAAAAAATCTTGTGTCTTGAAACAACTTAATATAGTACGAGTGACTTTTCACCTACAGGATGTCTATGCTGGATTTATGGTACAAAAATGCCATCATCTATTGCCTTGATGTTGAAGTCTTCATGGATGGTAATGGCGATGGAATTGGTGACTTTGAGGGGCTGACTCAATGCCTAGACTACATTTCAGGGTTGGGGATTACTTGTATTTGGCTACAACCTTTCTACCCTACACCAAACCAAGACGATGGGTACGATGTCATGGACTTCTACAGCGTTGACCCACGTTTGGGAACATTAGGTGATTTTGTCGAATTTATCCGTTACGCTAGAGAACGCGGTCTGCGGGTCATTATTGACCTAGTTGTTAATCATACCTCAATCCAGCATCCTTGGTTCCAAGCAGCGCGTACTGACAAACACTCCAAGTACCGCGATTTCTACGTATGGGCGGAGGAAAAACCAGCAGATGCGGAAGAAGGAATAATTTTTCCTGGTGTGCAGAAATCTACCTGGACTTATGACGAGCAAGCTGAGGCATATTATTTTCATCGGTTTTACGAATACCAACCCGACTTAAATATTACCAACCCAGCAGTGCGTGAGGAAATCTATAAAATCATGGGTTTTTGGTTGGAACTTGGTGTATCTGGTTTCCGAATTGATGCTGCACCGTTCCTGATTGAGTTGAAGGGGATTAAAGACACTGGCGACATCAAAGATCCATACTTATATTTAAAGGAAATACGGAACCTTCTCTCGTGGCGGCGGGGAGATGCAATTTTGCTAGCGGAAGCAAATGTCAGTATGGAGGAAGTTTCCAATTATTTTGGGGATGGAGACAAAATGCACATGCTATTCCACTTCGTTGCCAATCAAGGTATTATACTGGCACTGGCGCGATCGCTAGCGTTCCCAATTGTGGAAGCATTAAAAGCAGCGCCAGCAATTCCCGAAATCGGACAGTGGGCGCATTTTATTCGCAATCACGACGAATTATCACTCGATAAGCTAACGGCCGCTCAACGAGACGAGATTGCTGCCCAGTTTGCTCCAGATAAAGAAAAGATGTGGGTTTACGAACGCGGTATCCGTCGCCGTCTACCACCTATGTTGAACAATGACGAACGGCGAATCAAACTCACTTACAGTTTGATGTTGACTTTACCCGGTACCCCTGTTTTACGTTACGGGGAAGAAATTGGTATGGGGGATGACTTGTCTCTAAAAGAACGCAATAGCACCCGCACGCCCATGCAATGGTCAACTGAAAAGAACGGAGGGTTTTCTACAGTCTCACCTGAAAAACTAGTGCGCCCTGTCATTACAACAGGAGAGTACGGCTACGAGCAACTCAATGTGGTGGCACAACGTCGCGATCCCATGTCATTACTTAACTGGATGGAGAGAGCAATCCGCACGCGTAAAGATTGTCCGGAGTTTGGTTGGGGAACGTGGCAGTTAATCGAGACTGAAAATAAAAGCGTTTTCGCGCATCGCTGCGAATGGAATAAGAGCGTCGTCATAGCTATCCATAATTTGGCAGATGTTGCCTGTACGGTGAAGCTAGATTTAGGTGCATCGGACGCTGGTTATCTTATTGATCTCTTAAGCGATCGCCAATACCAATCAATTGTAGGGAGTTCTTACACTGTAGAATTGCAAGGTTATGGATATCGCTGGCTGCGCGTAGGTGGGGAGCTTGGAATCAGGAAAGAATAATTTTATCTATATTTAGAAGATTTGAGCAGTTTACCTTTTCAGAGAGCTTCACCACACCGAGAAACATCTCTCCCAAACTGCTCACCAATCAAATATTTGCTCTGCCGCTTGATTAACTTAAAAATTCCGCTCCTGCAAAGTTCTCACATTGCATATATATGAGCGCACCTTCTCCATTATTTAGATACTACACTACCAAATAAACCAAAGTCAACTAGCTCAGCTCAAAAACTCCGAATTATTTCAGTCAACTAAATTAAGAAGATTTGAACAGTTTACCTTTTGAGAGAGTTTCACCACACCGAGAAAAATCTCTCCCGAACTGCTCATCAATCAAATATTTGCTCTGCGTTTTGATTAACTTAAAAATTCCGCTCTTGCCAAGTTCTGATATTGGATCTATATGATAGTGCAAATGTTCAGCTTGAACGGGTTGCTCCTATGCTTATCACAATGTTTCGGTCAAAAGAGGCAAGGGTGCAGGGGGCAGGACGGGGCTTCATACCCCTGTTTCGCTTCGCTCCACGCAGAGGATAAGGGCTTGCTCCCCCTGCTAGAATGCACCCTTCCCCTCTGCCTCTTCGGTGATTGTTATCGCAGGACGCAAAGTCTTAACTCTGGAAGGACGTGAAATCACTCTGCAACCGGGAGTATTCGTCTATGTGCCCGCAAACACTCCCTCTGCCTTTCTCTGTAAAAATGAACAATGTTGTCAAACCTGCCCATACAGTAGTGAGAAGGTTTTACAAAATCTTCACATTTATTTATATATTGAGATTCTTTTGTGTCACCCTATTGAGATCAACCTACGTATACTTGATTTACAGGGCAAACCTAGAGATGTCTCCTATTCCCCAGCTTATTAAATTGTTTGAAGTTATTTAGCCTTTTAACTACTAATGCTAAGGCTCTGGGGTAAACTATGCCTTGATGATGACTCTTTCGTATTAAAAGAACAGTCAGAAAGGAGTTTTTTTTCAATGTCTCATTCTGTAAAAATCTACGATACCTGTATTGGCTGCACTCAGTGCGTCCGTGCTTGCCCGACTGACGTGTTGGAGATGGTTCCTTGGGACGGCTGCAAAGCCCAGCAAG
>CAZZVG010001015.1:0-1110 GCA_964657295.1 Iningainema sp.
TGTTATTCACTCTCAAACCTGGTAGCGATGCCAACGCTATTGCACGTCGGTTATTTGATCACCGTGCCTTAGCAGCAGGAAGCACAGTCAATCAAGTCGGTGGTGATAGAAGCAACGATCCAATCAATATCGATATGCAAGCGTATCTATACTTCGATCCATCAGCATCGAAATAAGTTGTGAATTGCTATGACTATTGAAATGCAACAACTGAGATGAATTGGCGTAAATTGACACTGGTTGCCTGCGTAGGCGGTTTATTGAGCGTACTGCCAATTTGTGTAGCAAGTATCAATGTTAGCAAACTAACTCAAAGAAAACAACCGCCTATCCTATCTCTAAAACAGCTACAGCAGCAAGCGCAAGGCATCACTGTGAAAGTGATGTCAAAGTCGGAGGTTTTAGGGTCAGGTATTTTACTTAAGAAAGGTGAATCATTTTATACGATAGTGACGAATGCTCATGTGCTGCGAGCAGGTAATCCCCCGTATCGGATTCAGACAAGCGATGACCACATCTGGCAAGCAGAATTGCCTAAAGGTGTAGAGAAGCTTGCAACGTCAAAAGGCAATGATTTGGCGCTCTTGCAGTTTCGCAGTACAGGCATCGTCTATCCTGTCGCATCTTTCGGTTCATTCCCAAAATCCGGGGATGATGTATTCGCCAGTGGGTTTCCTAGCGTAGAAGAGGGAAAGCAAGAAAACTTTGCGTTTACCACCGGAAAGGTATCGCTAGTGCTACAAAAAGCATTGGAAGGAGGATATCAAGTAGGATATACTAATGATATCCAACTTGGCATGAGTGGAGGACCACTCCTGAATCGGCAAGGTAAAGTGATCGCTGTGAATGGGATGCACGCCAACCCAATATGGGATGTGCCATCTATATTTGCTGACGGTTCAGAAGCCGATTCAGCTTTGCATCAAAAGATCGTTCATCTTAGTTGGGGTGTCCCAATAAAGACACTGAGTGGAGTACACCAGTAATGTATTGAGCCAACACCGCGAACTAAAGTTACGCGGATTCAGGCTAGAGATCATTTAAACAGAACCTTATTTACTAGACATCATAAGACATCGTTCGACAATTCCTGCTTCAACTAGCAGCAAA
>CAZZVG010001015.1:1120-3246 GCA_964657295.1 Iningainema sp.
GTCAGTAAATTTCCGTTTGTATGGGGCTTTAAAACCCAAAACTATATCTTGTTTAGGAATTCCAGCTTCTACTAATTCATTAGCCACTCCGATTTCCGTTCCATCGCGTTCGATCCAAATTTTGCCATCTTTAATTTCTACGTAAATAATACAACTAAATATTCGCGTTAGCTCTTGCCAACCAATATTAAGAACTTGATAGCAATCGCGCTCCGTATCAAATATCAATTTGACTTCTGTCTGACTATTTGAGCGATTTTTGGCATGACTTTCCAGAATTTTTTGGACTATTACTTGGTAATTCAGTCTCTCCATATAACAACCTCCTCTTGCACCGGGTTAAAAATTAGTAATTTTAGTTGATATTCGCCAATAATTCTTTGAATAAACTTCCGACTAAAAAACTCATCATAAACATCTACCGGAACAGCTAAATACAAAATCCGAGCAGGTTCGGTTAACCTCAATGCTGAACGGTAGTTGAGGCATTGACCAAGAGCTAGGTGAAATTCAGTTACGTCTGAAGCTCCTAAAAAGGATTTTATCTCTACTGCTATTTTTTTACCAGTTTTTTCAGCAGCTAAAATTCTCTCTGCTGTTAAGTCTATGTAAAAATCAACATCCTCAACTTGAATAGATAGATGCTCGTCAGTAATTGTCCATCCATCTTTTGCGAGGGCTGTTTTAACTGTATTATGAAATAAATCTTTAGCTGGCATACATAAATTAAATTTATTTAACCACTACTTGTAGCATCATCAAGCGATGCCAAAGGCAACGGCTTAAGCCGTATCGCACCCTATAAGTCCCAGAGCATTCCTTTTTTTTGAGTTCCCTAACGCCTTGCCGTGGTAGAATCAGGTCATCATTGCTAGTCCTGTTCACAAAAATTAACATCCGTGTTATTACGTAATTTAAATTTGATTAACTATCTGTCTGAGTAAATATGCAACGTCAATGAAACCTTACTCAAAATTAAATCATGAACTTTTATAACCGACTAGCACCACCACTAATCGGTGTATCAATAGTCCTGATACAATCGCATGTGGTCGTCGCACTGTCACCAGAAGAAGTCTCGAAAATTGCCAAAGAAGTCACAGTGCTGATCCAAAGTCAAAAGTCGAGGTATGGTTCAGGGGTGATTATAAAACACGTTGGCAACACTTACACCATTCTCACCGCCGCTCATGTTATCCGTGTCCCAGATAAATATGAAATCGTGACAGCGGATAATCAGCATTATGAACTCAACTATAGTACTGTAAAACAGTTACCAGGAGTCGATTTAGCCGAAGCACAATTTACCAGCAGTCGAACTTACACTGTGGCAAAAATCGGGAATTCTGACACCAGTATTGAAGGCACAAAAATTTATGTCTCCGGGTATCCAGAACCAGGTTATCCAATTAATCAATCAATTTATACTTTCACAACAGGGGATCTCACAGCCAATGCCAGCAAAGCGCTTCTAGATGGCTATGCTTTAGTTTACAGCAATAACACAAAATCTGGGATGAGTGGTGGTGCCGTCTTGAATGATAACGGTGAACTAGTAGGAATTCACGGCAGAGCAGATGTGGATACCAAAGAAACCAAAACAGGTTTTAACTTGGGCATTCCCATTAACACCTATGTGAGACTGTCAACAACATCTGCGCCTCAAACTCCAGTAGCTACAGCACCTAAAGCGGCTGACTTCTTTCTTCAGGGTGGGGATAAGTATCAAAAACGAGATTACACTGGAGCGATCGCTAATTATACAACAGCGATTCGCCTCAATCGCAATTATGCTGAAGCCTACATCAACCGGGGTTTAGCCCGCGATGACTCGGGAGATAAGCAGGGGGCAATTGCCGATTACAATCAAGCCTTGCACATTAATCCCAACTATGCCTTAGCCTACTACAACCGGGGTGTTGCCCGCAATGAATTGGGAGATAAGCAGGGGGCAATTGCCGATTACAATCAAGCCTTGCGTATTAATCCCAACGATGCTGATGCCTACTACAACCGGGGACTTGCCCGCAAACAATCGGGGGACTTGCAGGGGGGAATTGCCGATTACACTCAAGCCTTGCGCATTAATCCCAACTTTGCTGATGCCTACTACAACCGGGGTAAAG
>CAZZVG010001016.1:0-3243 GCA_964657295.1 Iningainema sp.
ATAGTCCCAACCATGATTAGCTTTAATGCCTGCTCGCTCTAAGGCTTGCTGCATGGTGTCAACTGTTAAAATGCCAAAAACGACAGGTACTCCTGTTTGAAAGGCGGCGGCGGCAATGCCCTTAGCGACTTCAGATGATACATAATCAAAGTGAGGCGTTTGCCCCCGAATAACAGCACCCAAACAAATCACCGCATCGTAGCGATGCGACAGTGCCAGTTGGCGAGCTACCACAGGCACTTCAAAACTGCCTGGAACCCAAATGTAATCAACCTGAGAGCCGTGAGGATTGGTATCGACGCCGTGGCGTTTCAAGCAATCTTGACAGCCCTCTAACAGCTTGGTTGTAACGAGGTCATTGAATCGCCCAATCACTACTGCAAAGCGTAAAGGTTCTGTCTGAGTAAAAGTTCCCTCGAAAACTGCCATGATCGCCTCTCAATCAACTATACTTCTTGCAAATATACATTTGTTCTCCACAAATGACAGGAACATCGGCATCATTTTTGGTGAACTATTTAGTTATAGTCCGCTACGGACAAGTCGCTTAAACTCACTGATCAGGGCAAAGTGCAAGTTAGCAAGCGATCGCACTTTTCTTTATGATGACAAGGAAGGGCAGAAGCTTGATGGCAGCGATGTAATTCGTATCAATAAAAACTACATAAGTAAGTAGACAGCCTGTTGTTTGTAAAAGAGTACTGCTATAATCCGAAATCGAATGACTACTGAACAAGTCAGATTACAACAAGATCGTGATCGTAAAGCTTATTGGCGGCGTTGGGGTCCTTACCTCAGCGAACGGCAATGGGGAACTGTCCGCGAAGACTACAGTGCTGATGGAAGTGCTTGGGAATTTTTCCCCCACGACCATGCTCGCAGCCGTGCCTATCGGTGGGGAGAAGATGGTATTCTCGGTATTTCGGATAATCATCAAAGATTGTGTTTTGCTCTGACGCTTTGGAATGGTGAAGATCCAATTCTCAAAGAAAGGATTTTTGGCTTAACGGGAAATGAAGGTAATCACGGGGAAGATGTTAAAGAATACTATTTCTATTTGGACAACACCCCGACACACTCTTACATGAAGTCTCTCTACAAATATCCACAAGCTGCTTTTCCCTACTCTGAATTGGTAGCAGAAAATCGTCGTAGAGGACGCCTCGCACCAGAATTTGAATTGCTAGACACTGGTATATTTACTGAGAATCGCTATTTTGATGTGTTTGTTGAGTATGCTAAAAATACAGATGAAGATATTTTAATTCAAATTAGTGTAGTCAACCGTGGACCGGAAGAAAAAACGCTGCAACTTTTACCTACACTGTGGTTTCGCAATACTTGGTCTTGGGATGGGAATGCAGATAAACCTGAGATCAAGGTGTTGAAATCTGACGATCGCATCAGTGTGATTGAAGCTTCTGAAGCAAGTTTGGGCACAAGGTGGCTGTATTGCAATGAAGCCACGGAACTGCTGTTTACAGAAAATGAAACGAATTTTGAAAGATTGTTTGGTGTCGGGAATGCTTCTCCTTACGTTAAAGATGGAATTAACAATTATATCGTTCACGGTCTACTGGATGCAGTCAATCCTGAGAAAATTGGCACGAAGTTTGCAGCCCAGTATGTCTTAAAAGTGGCTCCGGGTGAAACCAAGACTGTGCAGTTGCGATTGTGTGATGTGCCAGATATGGCAGAACCGTTTGGAGCTAATTTCGATTCCATCTTCGGCGATCGCATCTCTGAAGCCGATGAGTTCTATCATCAGATCAATCCCTTTCCCATGTCGGAGGACGAGCGCAATGTCCAGCGACAGGCATTTGCTGGATTGTTATGGGGTAAACAATTTTACTACTACGTTGTCGAAAATTGGCTCAAAGGCGATGCGGCAGGTCCACCGCCACCAGAATCGCGTTATCATGGGAGAAATTCTGATTGGCTGCACGTATTTAACGATGACGTGATCTCAATGCCCGATAAATGGGAATACCCCTGGTTTGCAGCTTGGGATTTGGCATTTCACGTCATCCCCCTTGCTATAATCGATCCAGAATTCGCCAAGCGGCAATTGACTCGTTTCACGCGAGAATGGTACATGCATCCTAACGGTCAACTTCCGGCTTATGAATGGGCACTCGGTGATGTTAACCCTCCGGTTCATGCTTGGGCAGCTTGGCGTGTGTATAATATAGAGCAAAAAATCCACGGACGTAGCGATCACTATTTTCTAGAGCGGGTGTTTCAAAAGTTACTACTGAATTTCACTTGGTGGGTAAACCGCAAGGATATTGAGGGTAAGAATGTTTTTCAAGGTGGCTTCTTGGGTTTAGACAATATTGGCGTGTTTGATCGCAGTGCGGCTTTGCCCACGGGTGGTACCTTGGAACAGGCAGACGGAACCAGTTGGATGGCAATGTACTGTATAAATATGCTGACAATCGCCTTAGAACTGGCAAAATCTGATCGAGCATACGAAGACATTGCTAGTAAATTCTTTGAGCATTTTCTTCGCATCACTGCCGCCATGGAAGGTATTGGCAGAGATGATATTGCTTTATGGGATGAGACAGATGGTTTTTACTATGATGCACTGCGTTTCCCCGACGGTCATCATTGTCCCATGAAAGTGCGATCTGTTGTAGGGTTAGTGCCACTATTCGCCGTCGGAACACTCGAACCAGAAATTTTAGAGAAACTGCCTTCTTTCAAGCGACGGACGGATTGGTTTATCCAGAATCGTCACGATCTTACAGCAGGAATCGCTTGTATGCAAAAAACAGGAGTGGGCGAGCGTCGATTGCTGGCAATTACCCGTCAAGACAAATTACGTCGCCTTCTCGAAAAGATGTTAGATGAAGCCGAGTTCTTGAGTCCCTATGGTATCCGTTCCGTTTCTAAGTATCATGACGAACATCCCTATGTCTTCAAGGCAAACGGTGAGGAGTACCGAGTTGATTATGAACCTGCTGAATCCACCATAGGTTTGTTTGGCGGCAACTCTAACTGGCGAGGACCAATCTGGTTTCCGATGAATTACTTGATTATTGAGTCACTTCAAAGATTCTATCACTACATGGGTGACGATTTCAAAGTAGAATGTCCTACAGGTTCTGGTAAGGAGATGACTTTACTTGAAGTCGCAGTAGAATTGTCTACAAGGCTGAGTCAGATTTTTCAGAAAGACTCTTCTGGAAACAGACCGGTTTTTGGCAATCTTCAGGAGTTTCAAACCGATCCACATTG
>CAZZVG010001017.1:0-3241 GCA_964657295.1 Iningainema sp.
AATTCCTTGGCACTCATACTTCGGGGCTACCAGACATCCCGATCTTTTTAGGTGTCTTGCTGCGTGGAAGAGAGTGTTAGCTAGCGATCGGGCTAACGAGCAGTATAACCACCGTCAATGACTAATTCTGTTCCCGTGACAAATTTGGACTCATCAGAAGCAAGGTATAAAACTCCGTAGGCAATATCCTCTGGCTCACCGACATGTCCCAGAGGATGTAAACTATTAAGATACGAGCGTCCACCGAAGCCGCCGAAATATCCCTCCACCATTGGTGTCCAAATAAATCCCGGATGTACAGAGTTGACACGGATGTTATTTTGTGCATATAGCAAAGCATCAGTCTTGCTCATTAAACGCACGGCACCCTTAGACGCATGATAAGGTGGAACAGTCGGGGAACCAACCAGTCCGTAAACGGCAGACATATTAATAATGCTGCCTCCACCCGTATTCAACATGGAAGACACAGCATATTTAGTGCAAAGAAAAACTCCATTCACGTTAACTGCCATGACGGCGTTCCATTCTTCTAGAGTAATTCTGTCAGTAGGTTTGTTAACGCCAGAAATTCCCGCATTATTCACCAAAATATCAATTTTTCCCCACTTTTGGCAAACTTCAGCAAAGACCCGCTGTACCGCACATTCTTTGGAAACATCCAACTGCCAGTATTCTGCTTCTCCACCCTCCGCCTGAATTTCTTCAACTAGTGTTTTACCTTCATCTAAGAGAATATCAGTCACTGCGACTTTCGCACCTTCACGTGCCAAAATCTGGCTAGTTGCTCGACCAATACCTAAAGCAGCACCTGTAACAATTGCAACTTTACCTTTTACTCTATTCATAGCTGACTCTGCTAAAGTTCAATCGCATTGTTTATTGATAGTAAAAGGAGTTGAAAAATGAAGCTGCTTAAAAGTTGACACTTTGAACGAAAAAAAGAGAGTTATTTTCCATCCCCTGCCCCCCTTCTTCCATTCCCCCCACAACCTAAGACTTCCTCCCTTAGCTGAGAGGGCAATCTGCTCTTAACTCCAATAACTTCCCGATTTGCGGAGATGATTTCGATGTCCTTGGTGTCTCGTCGCATTTCTGAGGTACGTAACAAGGCGTCATCGATTAAAGGCAAAGTAATTGTCACGGTTGTACCTTGATTGACACCCGCACTATCAAGAGTAATGGTGCCATTCATCAGTTCCATCAAATTCCGTGAAATTGCCAATCCCAATCCTGTGCCACCAAACTTGTTGGCTGTTTCTTCTACCATCACATAAGGGCGAAATAGTTTTTGCTGCTGGTTAGGATCGATCCCCACACCTGTATCTTTGACAGTGACGATCGCCCAATATTTATCATCTTTTTGTTGAATTTCTGTCTGAATTGTGATACTTCCATCTTCAGTGAATTTGATAGCATTACTAACAACGTTAATGATCACCTGCTTCAGTTTCATTGCATCAGCATTAACGATTATCTGGTCGTTCATCTGGGGAATATTCAATTTTAAACCTTTTTGTTGAACACTGAGTGATTGTAGATTAATAATTTCTTTAAGTATTTTTTGGAGATCAACCGTTTCTAATGATACTGAAAGCTTACCTGCTTCAATTTTGGAAATATCAAGTAAATCGTTAATGATGCTTAGCAAGTGAATCGCAGTTTCATCAGCCAGCTTGAGAAATTCCATTTCTTCTTCTCGAGAATCACACATGTCGTCTCGAACCAAGCGAACACAGTTAATGATGATGTTTAAAGGGTTTCTCAACTCATGAGAAGTGGCTGCCAAAAATTGACTTTTCACCTGATTTGCGCTTTTTGCATCCTTCCAAGCTATTTCTAGTTCTTCTGCCCAAATCCTTAGTCGTTCTAACATTTGACTCAGTGCCTGCGCCAATTGATTAAACTCTCGAATGTTGAAGTTGTCAGGAACTGGTTCTGCTGCTTGATTTAAGTGAAGATTTAGTGCATAATCTCGCAATTTTTCCACAGGACGTGCTAGGTAATAAGCTACATATAACGATGCCAACAAACTCGCTCCAATCAAGATAATTGTCAAAAGGATAAAAATGAGTTTCATGTCTCTAAGACTGTACAAAGCATTGTCTACAGTTGTCACAGCCACAATCACCCATTTCTGAGGCTTTCCTCTTGTCGTTAAACCATTGATCGCATTATAACCAGCCAGTAATTTTCGATTATTTTCTTCAAAAAAGGAATAATCTTGTTGTCCGGCGATCGCCTGACTCACCATTTTTTGCAGTTGCGAAGCATTTGCCAGCTGTTGAATATGACGCCCAATCAGACTGGGAAACGGGTGAGCTAAAATAGTTCCATCCTCAGCAATAACAATTATAGAACCTGTAAGTATTCCTGGTTTTTTATCTAGCTTCTCATGCAGGAGCGCTGAGCGAAAACTTAAAACGTAATGCAGTTTCCCTGACTCATCGTAAACTGGAGCAGATAAGCGCAATCGTAGTTGATTGCGTGTATATATTTCTCCAGTTATTCCTGCAGTTGAGGGCAATATTGCTTCCACTTCAATGCCATCACTCAGAAAAGGTGATGTTGGATCGCCTATCGGTTGATCGCCACAAGTCGTAGCGACAATATTACCGGTTTCTAAATCGCTTAATTGCGAACACTCAATTTGCCTTGGCAGTTGTCGTGCTAGCCGATTGAGAAATTGTTGCACCTCATCCCGCGAACCTGACTGTATCGTCTTTGTCTGACTTGCATTGAGCAAGTTAGTTTTGAGAGCTGCAATGGTATCTAAAATTCTCTCTCCATTGTTAACCGCGCTTTCTGTTAAATTTTGATAAGCCGTTTCCAATAGGCTAGAACGTGCCTTATCAAAGGCTACCATCTCCCCTATCAATACAACCGGGACGGATAGAAGTAATATTTTCGACACTAATATGCGCCGAAACGATGCTTGACGGAGGTTAGCCATCGGCAGTCTCTCTTTTTATGTGCCAATCAGAACAATATGTAATTAGACTTGATTTTATGCGTTCGTAAAAATGCTTTATTTCAACCACATTAAAAATATAAAATACTTTAATGATAAAAAGACGCATCGTATACAAATACCCAAAGAACCTAACTGTGCAAAAAACTCTGATGGCATATAAATGCGGTAAATGTTTAGCTGTTAGCCTTGACATTATCAGCATACATAAGTTAATGCGGTGTTAAAGTTAGCCTAAAGGTTTGCACAATTCACCTCAATCAGAGCCAT
>CAZZVG010001018.1:0-3239 GCA_964657295.1 Iningainema sp.
TAAAGTTTCTCAATCGACCCCAACGAGTTCTTCAATCTAAATCAAGAAAACCTATCCAAGACAATCGTTGATTTACTTTCCATCCTATCGGGGTAAGCGCATCTCAAACGCTATTGACGTGGACACGGCTTCTTTTTATCCCAGCCATGCAGGATTTTGATCTGTACTGTCAAAGCGGTTACTGGTTTTAAATAGTTCGTACTGGCCTGTTGCAGCAACCTTAGCCGTTTTCCCAAGTAATGCTGCAACTTGTGCTTAACTTTGATTTCAGATGATTTAAAATCAGCGATTAGTAAAGTCATTCAACAGAGGTTAAGATGACAAACCCTCAGCTAGAATCCAACTATTTTATTAGTAATCTGACAGTGGCTGAATTAGAAGCTCTAATTACCAAGATAGTCCAAACAGTTATTCGAGAGGAAATTCGCCACAAAAACGTGGAAAAAGAGATAGTGCCATCGCTTGAGATGCCAAATCATGTTGATTACGAGCAAACACCTCGTCCTTTTGGACTTTGGCGTGGAAGAGTGCAAATGTCGGATGATTTCGATATACTACCTGAGGCGATCGCCGCAGCTTTTGCTGGCGAAACAGAATGAAACTTTTAATACTTTTCAGGTGTCCCTTTACCTTTAGGTAAAGGGAGCGTCAACCGCTGATTATCCCAGCCAAGTAGGATTTTTAGCCGTACTGTCAAAGCGGTTACTGGTTTTAAATAGTTCGTACTGGCCTGTTGCGGCAACATTGGCAGTTTTTCCAAGTAATTCTGCAACTTGTGCTTGACTCATGGGCTGGAATGTACGCGCTGCTTCAAAGGCCTGGTTCAGGATTTCCATGCTATCAATACCTGTAATCACCGTTGAAGTTGGCAGATTCATTGCATAGTGAAGGCATTCAATCGGTTTAACCGTATTACTTTTCAGAATAATTTGATCGCCCATTGATTTCATCCCCAGCACACCGATTTTGTTCTGTACTAATTTAGGCAAGACAGTGCGTTCAAAACTCCGAAAATGAGCATCCATAACGTTGAGTGGCATCTGTACAGTGTCAAAGTGGAAATTATTTTTGGCTGCCACTTCTAGCATTCGGAGGTGAACGAAGGGATCTTTGTGTCCTGTAAAGCCAATATAGCGAACTTTGCCTGCCTTTTTTGCTTCTAGCATTGCCTCTGCTGCACCGCCAGGGGCGAATATACGATCTGGATCTTCTAGGCGAATGACTTCATGAAATTGCATGAGATCCACATGATCTGTCTGTAGGCGTTGGAGAGACTCATCAATCTGCTTGGCGGCAGCAGCTTTAGTGCGACCATCAATCTTAGTCATCAAAAAAACTTTTTGGCGGTAGCCATCTTGAAGGGCTTTACCCATTCGCATCTCGCTACCCCCATTGTGATAATCCCAGCTGTTATCCATGAAGGTTATGCCACGGTCGATCGCGCTGCGGATAATCTTAATGCTTTCAAGCTCATCTTTCTGTCTGCCAATATGGTGCCCGCCCAAGCCTATCGCAGAAACTTTTTCTTTTGTACTTCCCAGAGTCCGATAAATCATCTCACCGCTTCTGGTCGTTTGTTGGGACTGAGATGGTTCGTTTGCGGCTGTGAGTGGACTAAGTAAACTTTCTGAAGCTGCCAACCCTACAGCTAAACCCGAAATAGAAGCGGTTTTGAGGAAATCTCGTCTTTTGAAGTTCACAACGTGTCTCCTGATGAACTTTTTGTTCATGGTGTTTTCTCATAACCATCTTCTATCTTTAAGGTTGCTGCTACATCAATCCAATGGTCTACTTGATATTGTTTCCTTATCTACCTAAAGGTAACAGGACTGACGTGCAGAAATTTCACATGAAACCAATTCGATTGAGAGGCCAAAAGCGAAACACCGCCCGACCAATAATATTTTTTCTCGGTAAAAAGCCCCAGTAGCGGGAGTCGTTACTATCATTGCGGTTATCTCCCATGACAAAGAATTCGTCAGTAGGAACTTGCCGCCCTTCCATTGGTAAAGCTGGTGGTTCGGCAATGTAGTCTTCTTGTAGCGGTTGACCGTTAAGATAAACTTTGCCACCACTAATGCTAACTGTCTCTCCTGGTTTGCCAATGATCCGCTTGATAAACGCTTGGTCTTTATGATATCCCCGGTGTTGCAGTTCTGCTGGTGGCTGAAAAACGACAATATCTTCCAACTCTGGAGGGTGAAAAAAGTAGGATACTTTTTCTACTACTAAACGATCGCCAATATGTAAGGTTGGCAACATCGAATCTGATGGAATGTAGCGGGGTTCGGCAACAAAAGTCCGAATCACAAGCGCTAAGCATAAGGCGATCGCTATCAGAGTCAGATTCTCTTGCCATACCCGCGATACTCGCGATGATACATTCGCTTCTTTTGCATCACTTTGCTGAGGAGTCATAAAAATTGTAGCCAGATTGAAAAGTTAAACAAATACCTTAGTATGACGTAAATTATCCATACATATGCCACTTTAAAGAGAAAACCTTCAAATTTCACGATTTTGACGACACGGTGTTTTTCTAAACTTACGGGCATCTGCACGTGATCCTATTTTTTGATCGCCTAGTAACAGGTGTAAGCTTCCTAGCTGAGTACAAATCGGAAATTAGCTCAAATCATTGCTATTCACTCTAAATGAATTGAGAATCTGTAAGGTATTTTCAAGTATTAAACCATCTTGCATATCTTCTAAGTAAAGAATACTTGCACCCCCTAAAACAGCACTCGCAACGATGAGGCTATCCCAAAATGAAAGTAAGTATTGAGCACGTAATTTCACAGCAGACTGAAGCGTTTCAAGAGAGACTGGTAAAATTTCACAATTGAGCGCTAATTCTTCCACTAATATCTGAATTTGGGAGTGATTAAACCCTGCTTTACGGATTAAATTAAAACAAACCTCATTAACCACCTGTGTACTGATTAAGATATTTTGGAAATTTGTGATATTTGTAGCAATTTGTTGTTTGGGGATAGCATGAGTATCACGAGGGTTGATGATAAAACGATACAGCCAAATATTAGAGTCAATAAAGATCTGTTGAGATTCATCAACGTTCATTGGCTTCAACTCTTGTCAAAGGCTGAAAATCTTCAATTCTGACTGGATTATCTGTTAATTGAGCAATAAATCCTTCTTGTGGAAAGCGGGTTATTTTGGGGCTTGAATGAGATTGTACAATAAGTTTGACGCATTCACCCTCAGCAAGTTGGAGATTT
>CAZZVG010001019.1:0-3237 GCA_964657295.1 Iningainema sp.
AATCAACAATCAACAATCAACAGCCTGTGTTTCCATCTTCTGGATTTGAACGTGTTCCAATTGGCATTTTTGATAGTGGTGTGGGAGGTTTGACAGTACTGCGACAACTTTATCGGCAACTCCCAAATGAATCGATCATTTACTTTGGGGATACAGCCAGACTGCCTTATGGCACTCGTTCACAAGCCGAAATTGTCCAGTTTGTCCGCGAAATTCTGACTTGGATGCAACAGCAGGGCGTAAAAATGGTGATTATGGCCTGCAACACTAGTTCTGCTCTGGCATTAGAAACGGTGCGGCAAGAGTTTTCGGTTCCGATTATGGGTATTATCCTACCAGGGGCAAAGGCAGCCGTGGCTTGTGGAAATCGCATCGGGGTCATTGCTACCCCAGCAACTGCTAAGAGCAATGCCTACAAACATGCTATTCTAGAGATTGATGATAGTGTACAAGTCTGGCAAGTTGGTTGTCCGGAGTTTGTGCCACTCATTGAGCAAAACCGCATTCACGATCCCTACACAACTGAGGTAGCGCGTTCTTATCTCGAACCTTTGCTCAAGCAAGACATCGATACTTTAGTTTATGGCTGTACCCATTACCCGTACCTTGCACCAGTTTTGCGATCGCTCTTACCTGATTCTGTCAAGTTGGTCGATCCTGCCGTTCATCTTGTTGCTACTTGTGCTCAAGAGTTAGATTTACTTGGCTTAATGAATACCCATCCGCCAATACCAACTTACTTCGCTGTCAGTGGTTCTCCACAACAGTTTGCTCAATCCTCAATGCCATGGTTAGGCTGCACCCCATCAGTTAATTTAGTACGCTTTGAGGAGTTAGGAGTGAGGAGTTAGCAGTTGTACAGACGCAAATATTGCAGTGCGTCTGTACAAGCAAGATCCTCGTCACTTCCTCCCCTTATGCAACTTCCTGCTTATTCCCTTTAGAGGTTAAAGAGACACTTGTCGTATCTGTCCGTTTGCCGCTACGCTTAGCTAATGCTAATAGTAGATACACTGTCAATAGATATCCGGAAGCTAAGATAAAAATCATCATAAGTTTTTCTCCAAAGAATATTTTTACTAATACGTTTACCTAATGAATATTAAAGTTGAATAAAATTAGTAGAGCTTCAGCCACTCAAAATAGATATTTTCTGCGGCCATTTTTCTGCTAAGCTAAACTTCCCGATCAAGTTGTATTCTCTTTGCTCAATTCATAAAACCTTAATGGAGAGTATGTATATCCACAGAATGATATGTGGTTTGGCAGGGCAAACATGACACATACCAATGAGTCAGTAACACCGATTGTCAAACTAAGTGACGCAGTTCTAACGACCAAGAAGTTAGAAGTCAATACCGCTGAGCTTACGCATAATTTATCAACTGTTAACTTATGTAAAGATACGATGCCAACAACTTGCAGCAGAAATACTGCCAGATAGCGTTGGCTTGAGTGAGCGCATTTCTACACACCTAAAATTTAAACCGACAAACTTACCCGATCCGTACTCGGTGATCAGTATCGATTTCAATTTTCTCACAAATCACGTCTTCAGCTGTAGAACTTTGCTAAGCTGGAGTGCTTATCTAATGATGAACCATGAAGAGTAAACAGCATAATCCTAAGCTGGCTTTACTGTCGCGGTTACAACGTTTAAGCTTTAATTGCGCTGAAGGTATATAGCCGCTTCCCTTGAGGGTTGCATTTAGCTACTGCTTTAGAGGTTTTCTAATCGTGAATGTACCCAAAGAAGTATTCATCTTTGGGCTATTCGACACATAATCGCGACTTACAACACCAAGCTAGTAAAAACACCTGTAAGATGATTTACAATGATCGGCGTGAATACTTATAATCTTTTAAATCCCTAGATTTTAGCGTAACACAAGGAACCTAACTTTTCCGCTAACTTAGCTGCTAAATTTAAAATTTTCTCAGGAAATTATTAAAGATTTTGGAAGAATGTTATTTAGCTATACATAAGCAATTTATTTTTCCACTCCCCTGTACCCCAATACTGCTCGATTAAGGAATTTCTTAGTCGAGGCAAGCAGGGAGTATTTTTGCTTCCCCTGCCTCCCCTGCCTCTTTGCTCATTCTCCAACGCGATGAATGAGCAAGGAGGGCAGCTGTTCTCTTAGGGCTTCAAGAGAGCCGAACTTCCGTGTCACCCTCGAAGAGGGGATTCCTTAAGGAAAACTTTGCACTGGCACATGCTTATCTTAGAATGAGTAGAGGATATGTAAATTTTCGTAACTTAAGTTAGAGTCTGCCCGTCCATGACCTCAGCCACTTCCCTTTTTGCCCCTGTGGAAGCAGACCTGCTAATACTAGCAGATAGCCTGAAACAGTTAGTTGGAAATAACGACCACCCCATCCTCTGTGCGGCGGCTGAACACCTATTCGGAGCTGGGGGAAAGCGTCTTAGACCGGCAATTGTCTTATTGATATCACGAGCAACAATGCTGGAACAAGATATCACTCCTCGTCACCGACGCTTAGCGGAAATCACAGAAATGATTCACACCGCGAGTCTGATCCACGATGATGTACTAGACGAATCAGACATACGGCGAGGTGTTCCCACAATTCATAGTTTGTTTGGCAACCGCTTTGCTGTTTTAGCCGGAGATTTTTTCTTTGCCCAGTCTTCATGGTACTTAGCCAACCTGGACAATTTGGCAGTCGTCAAGTTGTTATCAGAAGTGATTATGGATCTGGCGACTGGGGAGATTCAGCAGGGCTTAAATCGCTCTCATCCGAACATGTCGCTTGATACCTACTTGAAAAAGACTTATTACAAAACTGCATCGCTCATTGCCAACAGTTCTAAAGCAGCTGGATTATTGAGCGAAGTTTCCGAAGAAACTGTTGAGCATTTGTACGCCTACGGGCGTGATATTGGGTTGGCGTTCCAGATTGTCGATGACATTCTAGATTTTACGAGCTCGACAGATACCTTAGGTAAGCCCGCCGGATCGGATCTCAAAAGTGGCAACTTAACTGCACCAGTTTTGTTTGCTTTGGAAGAAATACCATCTTTAGAGGTGCTGATTGCACGAGAGTTTGTACAAACAGGGGATTTAGAGCAGGCAATCGCGCTGATTAAAGAAAGCAAAGGTATTCAGCGTTCCCGTGAATTAGCCGCACACCACGCTCACAAAGCCGTTGAGCATCTTGTGGATCTCCCACCCTCAAAATCTCGCCAAGCTTTGACAGAAATTGCTGACTATG
>CAZZVG010001020.1:0-3233 GCA_964657295.1 Iningainema sp.
CACCACCCATTCGGTTGCTGATAGTAGTCTACAATATCCCATCGTCTCGCCTTTGCCGCCGCCAACCTCAGTCAAACTAAGCTAGTAATATAAACCACATGACAAAAGCCTATGGAATCAGATTTTCTTCCCACAGAGGTAATTCTGACGCACCCGCGTCAAACCCTTGGAAGCGTGCAACTTGATTGGACACCACAACCTGGAAACTATCTCGACTTGGAGGGCAAAACTTACGCGGTTTTGGAACGCCGCCACCGCTATCAGTTAAAGGCAGGGCGCTACCGCTTGGAGAAAATTGCTTTGTATGTGCAATCTGCTATACGACCAAGCGAAAAAAGTTTTGTAGAAGGGCGCTGGATTATCGGAGATGCCAGTTGTCGCTACAATGCTCATTCGGAAATGATTCGTTGTGCAGTGAACCCAGACGGACCTTGCAAGACTTGCCGCTTCTATAACAGTGCTGAGTCTTGAGTGCTGAATATTAAGAATCTAAATATTCCCTCAAACCTTCATACTAAGCTTGAAAGAGAAAAATCTTAACTTCGGATTCTTTGTGACTCGGCACTATAATTGTACAATACAAGACTTGTGTTGTAAATTTAAGATTTACTCAGGACTCAGGACTGATGAAGGACTGAGAAACACCTCTTTTATTGTTAATCGCGTACCGTTAACAAAATCCCATCCCGACTGAGGACGTTTGCCAGCTAGCTGAACTTCTTGCAGTAGCAATAAGCCCTCCCCAGTTTGGACGATTGCTCCTATTCCCTTGGCTATGCTTACCACCTCTCCAGGGTGACTCGATTTAGTTGACAAATCTGGCAATATATGAACGACTTCTTTTAATTCCGGTGGTAGTTCATGAACGTAAGCAGAACCAAGGGGAGCAGTCGCAGTGATTTTCAGTGGTTGATTGCGAAAGGTGGCACTACAATTGGGGTAAAAGCCTCTGATTTGATTGTGTAATTGCCAAGCACTCTTTGACCAATCCAACTCATAATCTTCCTTTTTAATCAAAGGCGCATAAGTTGCTTCAGAATTATCTTGGGGAATTGGCTCAATTTCCTGATGTTGCAACTTTAATAAAGTTTCCACCAATAAATCGGCACCAATGACTGCCAGTCTATCTGCTAAATCTTGAGCATTATCCACTAAGCCCACGGATGTCGTAGCCGTTAGAAGCATTGCACCAGTGTCCATCCCTGCATCCATTAACATTGTTGTAATGCCAGTTTGGTTTTCCCCGTTATACAAACACCATTGAATGGGAGCGGCACCCCGATACTTAGGTAAAATCGAGCCATGCACATTCACGCAACCCAACTTAGGCATAGCCAATATTTCTGGAGAGAGAATTTGCCCGTAAGCAACAACAACAAACACATCAGCGCCTGTTTCTTTAAGTTGAGTTAAAGAAACAGCGTCTTTTTTTACCTTTTGGGGTTGCCATACGGGTATGTTGTGAGAAGTGGCAACAGTTTTCACTGGTGACGGTGTAAGTTGATTTCCACGTCCTCGGCGTTTATCTGGTTGGCTGACAACTGCTAATACTTCAAATGCTTTGTCGCCCAGTAATTTTTCTAGAGTCGGCACAGCAAACTGGGGAGTGCCAAAGAATACCACTTTCATCACTTTTTACTTTTGAGTCTTTAGTTTTTAGTTTAGCTATCAGGGTATTTGGTTGTCGTTTTTTTCAGCGATCGTATAGAATATAACTAGACTTACATGCTGATTCCGGAAATTTGACTCCTTTTTTATTGTTCGTGCTATCATCCTGGGTAACCGTAACAATCGCTCTTATGTTTCGGATACGTTGAATCGAATTTTTCACTGACTAAGAAAAAATTTCTGGAGTCAAAATGTCTGTTGCTTTCAAAGTGAGCTAATGCTCCTGTGGCAATGGCTATGTCCGCATGTGTTTTCTAAAACTTGGTGGCGTATGCTTAAATGCACTCATTCAAGAGTCTTAAAAATTTGCATACTTTTACAAATTTTTAGGAAATTTTTTCTTGAAAACTCTAAGTTTGCTGTTATACATGATAAAGCCTATTCTATCATTCTATAGACAATAATCCTCACACAACAACCGCCCCCAGAGAGTAAACACATGCTTAAATATCTTTCACTGTCAGGATGGTGGCGCGTGCAACCGTTCCTAAATTATGTTGTTGTTGTGATTCTCATCGCACCCCTAGTAGTGGCATCAGGTAACTCTACTTCAGCTCACCAAGCAATGGTAGCTAATCTCGCTACCGAAAATCAGGATGCGGTACCAACGGAAACTTCTCCAGTTGGCGATGTACAGCCACTTGAAGTCACTCAAATATCAAAAGCAGATCGCAACGAATCGTTGACCGAAAAATCGGACTTTCAATCAATGCCTGTCGCTACTGCTAAAACGCAAGTAGTCTCGGTAAATGGAATAGAGTCTTTGCTCTTAGACGAGACTTTCTCAGAGGATATAGAGGAGATACCTGAGACAGACTCATTGGCCAGAGTGGAACTTGCACCACCTGTCTTGAATGACTCTGTGCCTCAAAAAATTGATGCTAATCAACTCAATTTAGTACAAAAATTAAGAGCAACTAAAACCCCAACTGCAACAAGAGAAAATATTTCTGTCTCAAAGTCAGTGTACATTGCTAGAGCTTTGAGAGCAGCTAAAATTAACCCAACGCCCTCGACATCGCAATCACAATCAACAGCAGTACCTGTGGTTGAACCACAGGACGGTGAACAAGCTTCCCAACAAGATCCGATCGGCAGCCCTCATCATATTCCCTGGCAGTGGATACAGGCGACTCAAGAGGCTATAGGTTCTAAAGGTGGTTCTGGAGTGCGTTACTACCGCAGTGTACCTGTAGTTTCTCCTGATGGTAGGTATGCTATGTATAGTCGCGTGCAACTAGAAGTCAGACCGGAAATGTATAATAGCCGCGTCAGCAGCGTTCTATTTATAGAAGATCGACAAACCCAGCAGTTACAGGTAGTAACTTCAACATCTCCTGTAAGCGATCCTTTATTAAAAGTCAACGTATCTTCACCAAATACTGATACACAAGGAAGCATTGCTGTCTTAGTTCCTGTCAGTTGGTCAGAAAAGGGCGAACGCTTCTTAGCACGCAAATTTGAAGGGTTAATGAGCACTTCCGATGCTACAGATCGCGCTGTAATTTGGGATCGGCAAAAAAATTATACTAATACTGTTTCTCCAACTGAGGTTTCTCCAACTG
>CAZZVG010001021.1:0-3231 GCA_964657295.1 Iningainema sp.
GGGGAAACCCCCAAGATCGCGCTGGCTCACTTTTAACTTTTGCCTTGTTCGGTCATACTTTGAGACTCAAGTCATGGGATGGGAATTTTAATTAAATAACAGAGTCAAATATTTTTTGAGCGGTTAGATTCAACTGCGGGAAAGTAGGCGATATGATGCGGTCAGTACCTCTAAATAGTGTCATTTGATATTCAGCATCGATTAATTCACATACAAAAATCGTTGGTTTTTTGGGATTGCCGATAAACTTGCGCCCGCCTAACCCTTTATAATCTATAATCCAGTATTCGGGGATGCCCATTTTTTCATAGCTTCCAAATTTGTTATAGTAATCATCCTGCCAATTCGTTGAAACGACTTCGATTAGTAACGCTACAGTTTCGGGGTAAATAACGGTGGATTCTTTTTTCCACAAGGGTTCAACCCTTAAATTGTCACGATTTAATACCAATACATCAGGTATGTAGGCTGATTCGCCGTTGGGTGTTTTGACTAATCCTGTTTTTGGGATGGTGTAAGCTAATTCGCACCGCTCAAATTCGATTATAATTCTTTGGCTTAAAAAACCTAAAACATCTTCATGGTCGCCAGTTGGTGGTGGCATCTCGACTATTGCTCCGTTATTTAGTTCGTAGCGCAGTGTTGAATTTTCTGGATACCATTCTATAAATTCATCGAACGAATAGAGTTTTTGTAGCGGTTGGGTTTGGGTCATCAAAGTTCCTGTGCCAAAATCCTTTCAATATCCTGTCCAGCATAGAGAACCCGCGCAATTTCAATGCAGTCCTCCTGCTCAAAATAGAAAATCAGATATTTCTTAAAACCCTTGACTGCCCATCTACGTAACCTTTGTAAACGAGGGTTCTCCAACTCATACAAATTACCTATCCCAGGCATCCGTGCCAACTGTGCAAAAGTTTGCCTCACAGAGTCGAAGAATCGTAGTGCGGCATCAGGATTTGCTAGGGCAATGTAAGCAAAATGCTCATCAATATCCAAGCTTGCCTTGGGTGTAATGACTACTCGCCTCGTCATTCTTCCCTCTGACGAACCTTTTGCATCAACTGAGTGCGTTTTTGCTCCCACCACTCGTTTGTCACTTCTATTGGTTCACCACTGTCAAGACCTTCAATCAGAAGCCCCTCTAAACGTTCTTGGGCTTTGCGTTTCTGGTCTTGACTGATTAACTCTTGAACGTATTCACTGGCTGAATTATAATCGCCTTGAGCCACTTGTTCCTCAATAAAAATTTTCATCGGCTCAGGCAAGGAAATACTAATGCTGGTCATACCTTGAGACTCGGGTCAACTGGTGTTTTTTCTATTCTACCAAGAAAATTAACTACCATACCTTGAGAAAACCGTTTGCGATCCGTTGACAGTTAACAGTCAACGATCGCTACGAGTCGTTATACAATTTAGACGCCCATTAGCTGATAATCTCTTCTTAGTAGAGAAAACACCTTCAAATCATGAAATTGCCTTTTCCAAAAACCATATTCTCGTAAAAGTCCTTCCTCTACAAATCCCAAACTTCCTAGCAACTTAATAGAGGCGGTGTTTTCTACCATCACCATCGCTTCTATGCGTTTAAAATTTAATTCGTGAAAACCCCACTTGATGATAGCTTTCAACGCTTCTGTCATGATGCCCTTTCGCCAATGATCCCTAGCAAGTTCGTATCCGATTTCTACCTGAAAACGGTTTTTAATGCTATAGCCGCAAGAGCCAATGATAATGTTATCTTCTTTCCTCGCAATTCCCCAGCGAATTCCCTGTTGGTTCTTAAATCGCTCTGCACGTCGTTCAATAAGAGACTGGACTTCCTCTAAACAAGTGAAGGTTTCTAAGTCATGATATTCAGTAACCTCATCATCTGCAAAAACCTGAAAAACGTCTAGCGCATCAGTTATTTTTGTCTCTCTTAAAATTAAATTCTTAGTTTCAAGTTGTGGAAAATTTTTGAAGACAGCATTTATATTCATCTAATTTTATCCTTTGACACTACCACCAAACATTCGTTGGATTATTTCTATTAAAATTAATCCTATGATCCTACCAAGGTAATCGGCTACCATCCCAGGAGAAAAACTGTCCGCTATCACCTTCTTGAAGTTGTTCGATGACAGCTAGCAATTGGGTGACGGTACGTTCTACAGAGAATAATTTTTCAGCAGGTACATTTCCCTGAAATGGACGGGATAGGCGTGTATCGGTTGTACCTGGGTGTAACATGACGACTAGAGTTTTGGGGCAAGTTCTGCCATACTCGATCGCCACATTTCGCATTAACATATTGAGTGCAGCTTTGGAGGCACGGTAACCATACCATCCGCCTAATTGGTTATCACCAATACTGCCAACCTTCGCAGAAATACTGGCAAAAACGCTGCGATCGCCATGCTTAAATAGAGGTAATAAATGTTTGGCAAGCAAAACAGATCCAATACTGTTAACCTGAAAGTAACGCAGCAAACGTTCTGGATCGATTTGTCTTAAACTTTTTTCCGGTTGCACAGAACCTTCATGCAGCAACCCCACACAGTTGACAACCAAGTGCAGTTTGTTCACCTCAGTACGTATCTGCCGAACACATTCAACAATCTGCAACTCGTCAGTGATATCCATTGAAAGACAAATTAATCGTTCAGGATATTTATCTTGAAGAGCTATTAACTCAGAAGCCGACTCCAAATCACGGTATGTCGCATATATCTTGACAATTCTGTCATCTTGTAGTAGCATTTGCACAAAACCAAGACCAATACCTTGGCTTGCGCCGACAATTAATGCATTAGTATAATTAATTTCATCGACAAAAGACATTCTGTGAAGTTGTAAAGTGCCTTATGCACATTATAGGTATAACCTTTTGCATCAACTGAGTGCGTTTTTGCTCCCACCACTCATTTGTCACTTCTATTGGTTCACCACTTTCCATTGCCTGGGTTGAAAGGCGTTACAACTCCACCATCATTAATCAATGTAACGGAGCCAGGAGCTAAAGATTGTAGCAAACCGTTAATTTTGGTAATTAATGGTAGCAGGTAATCCGGGCGCGTACTCAAGGCATCCAGCACTACAACTTGTAAAGTAAGCTCACGCAAATTTTGTTGGTATGGCAAGTTCTTATCCGCTGTAATAAACACATCAAAGGGATGTGCCTCTGCTAAAGCTAAAAGTTCTCGATCTTTTACACCGCGCCAACCCATCTCCTCCACATTTTTCACCA
>CAZZVG010001022.1:0-3229 GCA_964657295.1 Iningainema sp.
CTTTGTTAAGAAAGATGCGGGTAATGGATAGCTTAAAAAGGGGGGCTTTTTCCCCCTTTTTTAAGGGGGGCTAGGGGGGATCTTTAGGGATGTATTGCTATATAAGATTCCTATTTGATTTTTAAAATACACGTAGGGTGGGCAATGCCCACCAAAATCTGGATATGGAGGGCAATGCCTACCCTACACTACTGCATAACTCAGCCCTTTTTACAAGTAGCAGTCAGCATGTTCGCTGATTTTACAGTATAGTCACGGTAGAGGTGCTGCGGTACTGAAAGCAAGACTCACTGACTTGGAAAAGTATCACCACGTTGGCTATGACTGTTTTTGCCTCCTGTATAGCATTCAAAGCCATTAGTCACCTTTAAATTGTCATTTGCAGCAATTCAACTTCTCTTTAACATCACTCAAAACCAAAATGGCTTTTTAAGTATAAATACGAGAAAGAATACAGCTTCCATAAATTTTTCAATAAGTTGTTTTGGTTATTACAAATAATAAGTTGATTTTTGGTTAAGCTGGAAGCGCGGATCTGAGGAGTGAAGTCAGGGTTATGCACTTATTGTTATCTGGACCGTTGAAAGTAGAGAAATTGACGGTTAAGATTGCAGATTTACCAGCTTCGTTACACGGAACAAAGCTGGTGCAATTATCGGATCTGCATTACGATGGCTTGCGGCTGTCGGAAGAAATGTTAGAAAAAGCGATCGCCCTCAGTAATGAAGCTGAACCCGATTTAATAGTATTAACCGGCGACTACGTTACTGACGATCCATCACCAATTGTTCAACTGGTGCTACGACTCAAAAATCTACATAGTCGCGCCGGTATCTATGCCATACTCGGTAACCACGATTTATATTACAGCCAATCAAAAGTAAAAATTACAACTGCGCTTAATAGCATCGGCATCAACGTTCTCTGGAATGAAATCGCCTATCCCCTGGGAAAAGAATTGCCACTAGTTGGGCTAGCTGATTATTGGTCACGAGAATTTAACCCTATTGTGATGAACCAGTTAGACGCCGCAATACCCCGGATCGTATTATCCCACAACCCAGATTCCGCTCACGTATTACAACAATGGCGAGTGGATTTGCAATTATCTGGTCATACCCACGGCGGTCAAATTGTGATTCCAGGAATCGGTCCTGTAGTAGTCTATTATAGAAAGCTACTTTACAAATATAAAAAGCTCGTAGGCAAACTTCCCAAAAAATTGCGGCGATGGCTACCATTATTGTTAGCAGACAACACAAAAGTAGTGCGACACTGGGAATGGTTCCAAGGCTTTCACAAGGTGGGCAAAAATCAACTATATGTCAATCGCGGCTTAGGAACTTATCTACCAGGACGTCTGTTTTGCACACCAGAAGTTACTGTAATTACTTTACATAGTAAGGAGTGACGGACATAATATAGCAATCCTAAATGATTTGTGAAAAATTTTAAGTTGTGTAGGGTGGGCACTGCCCACCAAAACCCGGATATGGTGGCCACCCTACGTGTATTTCTAGAATTTTCACCTATGTAATAGGATTGCTATATTACACCAGTTTTAAATTGAATTGACTACATTGTAAGGGCGGGGTAACCCCGCCCCTACCCTTAACTACTCCCGAACCACTTTGGGTAGTTCGGTCCTGCATCAACCAGACATGATATATAAGTTACTGACTTGAACTGCTTGTACTATCGTTACTAGAACTAGATGAGCTACTATCTGTTTGACCCTCTGTATTTATAGGGGAAGTGGTACTAGTGGAGTTGTTTGGCTTCCCTTGAGTAGATGTGCTACTTCTGTTGCTTTGTGACTGCGTGGAGTTTGGTTGCGTTGAAGGTGTAGGATTTGCCGTAGGATGCTCCCCTTTTGTGGGCGCTGAACTTGCTGATGTTTGTGGTTGGGGAACAAAAATGGGAACTGGAACATCTCTGGTTCTTTCAACCGGAACAGGAACATCCCTGGTTCTTTCAATAATGGTGGTTTGTTTTTGAGGCGCTTGAGAGGCTTGAGGAGATGGACTGGAAGACGGACGGCTAGAAGTAGTAGGAACCGCTACTGGCACAGCATTATCTTTTACCGCTTCGTCATGATGGTTGAAAAACCAGAAAGCACCAGCTGTTAATCCCACGAGTCCGGTCAGGAGAATACCAATTACCAAACCACTAGCCGCATTTTTGTTATCACGCGCAGCTAAATTTTTTTCCTGCTCAAGACGTTCGGAAGCTTGACCGTTTACGTAACCATTGCCGTAGGAGTTATGGTTAGAATTAGCTGTTTCAGTGGTTCGAGTCACCTTAGTGTGATTATGTCCGTTAGCATCGGTATAAGTATCTTGCTGAACTTCACTGTTAAAGCTTTTTTGCTCTTTTTGGTTATCCATGACTGTTTATTAAATTTCCTTGATAGATATAAACAAACTAAAGAATTCAAATAACAAGAGGTTTTAGCAAATTTGAAAAACCGCTTGCTGTGCTACCCTTGTCTATTACTTGCATCTAGAACGTTGATTCAGTAATCCTAAAAACACCTCTCCCCTAACCCCTCCCCTAGTAGGGGAGGGGAATCTGACTCCCCCTTTCCTACAAGGAAAGGGGGGTAGGGGGTTAGGTTTTTGATTACTAAATCGGTGTTCTAAAGATACCTCACCTGATGTTTTTATGACTGGGCATTGAATTCTTTTCAGAATAACTTCTGTAATCTTATACTTGGCTCTATCTTAAGGAAGGGAGTTCATTTACATCGCAAGAATGACTAAGTAATCTAGGCAGATGCTAGAGCATTTTTTAGCTGTAAAAATTGTCTAATTATTGATTTAATGAAGTTGGATAAAGTTAATTTAAAGCTAATTTAAATTCAAGATAAATACATTTTAAAATTCCCATTTTACGCACTTGGGCTTGCTGCTTCATTAATTTATGAGCGTAGATAAGTGGAGCCGGCATATATTCTGGGGTCTCATTGGTTGCATATCCAAATACTAACCCTTGGTCGCCAGCACCAATTTTTTCATCATCATTATCTTCTATACCTTGAGCTATGTCTGGTGATTGAGTACTGATTGAAGTTATCACTCCACATGAGTCATCAAAACCCATGTCCGAACTTTCATATCCTATATCTTTAATAGTCTTTCGTACTATTTGATCAATATTAACCCAAGCAGTTGTAGTAATTTCACCCGCAATAAATGCTATACCAGTTTTAACTAAAGTTTCACAGGCA
>CAZZVG010001023.1:0-3225 GCA_964657295.1 Iningainema sp.
ACAATGTAACAGTTTAATCGAGTTGTCATACTATTTCACGAAAGGGCATTTTCGTGGATTGCACGCCTAGAACGGTTTATTTTCGTCGGTTAGCTGTCAACTTTAACTCCATTGCTACCAGAACCCCTATTATCAATCAGATTGAAATGTATTTGATTGAAAGACCTCATTCGTCACCTTGAAGAAAGCTTTGGCGCGATGTGGTTACTCAAATCCCAAACATTGACTTCCATTCAGATGAAACTGGACCGTATTGTCTGAGAAAGTGGTTGTGTAGTAGATGAGGATCTTCAGGACCTAGTTTATGTGCCTCTTGTTGAGATAAACCTCTTTGAGCCAGTTGCACCGCTTCTATAAATTCATCGGGAGGACGATATTGGTGTTCGCTAACGTAGTGGTAAATTAGGCTTGGTGCTACATAAATTTTGTTCTCCTTACCCGGAACCCAAATTTCAGCTTCAACCATTGCTTGAGAATCAGGTTTGGTGCACAAATCGCATACATAATAACTTCTCATTCTATAAATTGAATTGTCACACAGATCCAACAGCTTTTCGGCAAATGCAGTAGGTGTTTCGCCAGTTGAAAAATGGTAATCTTTTTCCAACCATCCAATTGTGACTAAGGCAGACTGGACAAATCCATTTCTTTCTTTGTTATACGTGCAAGTCATTAAGTCAGGATAGAACATGATTTTTATTCTTTGGCTGAGCAAATCATAAACGGGAAGATAATAGGACTTATGCATTGACAAAAGTCGGATTAGGTGTACCTTGTAGCCTATTCTTCATTTGGGACAGTAAAACTCAACGTAACCATAAGGGTTTCAAGGCTCCAAATTTCAGACACCTATAATTGGGACAATGAGGAGGAGCATTAGATGAGATTTTTTTCTAAAACCTTCTCTAACTAAGGTTTTCAACCGCTGCGTGCCACTTGGTTGCTGCCTCGCTGCTTTTGCCCCTATAAAGAAGATTGTTGGTGAGTTTTTTCCGAAAATCTGACCTTCAGTAAAAAGATATGACTTGCTCCACAAAATCCGACTAACGTGGAACACATGCTTAAAAGCGGGTTATTAAGGACGGCTCGCACAGCGAGCTTGTCCTTAATAACCCGCAACCACAGAGAAGATGAGGGGAAACCCAATATAGCAGTGATCGCTTTTTAACCAGGGTTTACACAGACAGGTGCAAGATATGAGCTAATCGCATTACAAGAAATATGCGGACAAAACTTCCCTACCAACTCTACAACCATTTTGCAGTAGGTATGATAAGCATAAACATTATCCCCATCTTTAATATGTTTTACGCAATCAGCAATTACCTCGTAGAGTTGTTCGAATATCACCTTCTGATCTTCCCTACTCTGAATTGCAGAAACTATTTCGGGGGAGTATTTGTAATATAATTTCACTAGTTCTAAACCTTTTTCCAGTTGCAGAAGATATTCATCTCTGAATCGTCTCAACACCATCAATTCGTCACATTGATCATCTAAACCTTTGTGTTGCACACAGGCTGTGGTAATGTAGCATGGAATTTCTGAAGTTGCAGGAGGGGGTGAAGTAATCCCCATCATATGCATGGCTTCTAAGCCCGATTGCGTCCAACCTTTTTCCCAGTTCTCAGCTTGATCCATTAATTCTTCCCGAGGAGCAAAGCCATCTGCATCAAGCATCGCCTCCCTCATTGCTGCTCTTTGTCCTGATCCATGAACGCCCACAACATAATCTATCGGGTTATCTAATAATCCTTCATCCGATGTTAGTTCATCGCGCAACTGAGCATTTGTGTATCGCGTGACAGCAGTTCTGACCAAAGGAGTATATTTAAGTATTTCTAGTGTTTTAGATATCTTCTGTGCAGCTTGCATCAAACTGCCACCAGACTTCGAGAAATCATCAACGATAAGAACACGAGCTTCTGGCTTCATTGATAACGAGGAACTGAGGGGTAGCAGCTTGTTCAGCAATTCGCTTTGTAGCATTTTTGCATTATCTTTATCTATGTCCTCCTGCGTTCTTTGGTCAGTATCAGTAGATTTCTTAACATACCTAGGTCTGAATGTCATTAATTCAGTTGTAACCGAGGAATCGGCCGGAAATACATTTAATGCCCCTGCCACTCTTGCCGCAATGTGTGCTCCAGCAGTAGGAAGACCAACCACTATATGTGGGATAAACCCGTCTTCCTTTACAACCTGTGCAAGTTTAGTAGAGCGCATATCAATACTATCATCTGTAACAAGATCATCTCTCGCTTCACTTCGCCATGTTCGGGCTTCCCGTGCGCCTGTTTTTGTCGTTGCCTTAAGCTTGCTCAACACATTTTCTCTTTCCTTATAAACAGGATTCCATGCCTGCTCCAAACGGTTTTTTGCTTCTGCCTTGAGTGATGATGCTTGCTCATCATTGGATGAAATAAGGCAACGCCTGTAAATCTCTTCACAAATAAGTCGGGCTTCGGTTATTTGTTTTTTAAGAGTTAGCACTGTCTTTTGTATTTCTTCGTTCTCTGGTAAGCCACTTGCTACCAAACCATCGGTAAAAGTAGACAAAACAACATCCATGTATTCCCGTATTACCGAAATTTGAGAGAGATCACTTTCTGGATTAGTAAAATCATTAATTATGTCCTTGATTGTTTCTATCAAAAGCTCCTTACCGGGATGTGAACGCTGCTGAGCATTAAACGTTGCCTTAACAGCATCCAACTCTAAATTTCTCTGAATTTTAGAATTGATTTGAGAAAACTGCCTCCCACCTTGCTGCACCACATGAGTCAACTCATGGGCAATCAACTCCTGCCCCCCTCGACTGCCTGGGTTATATTCTCCTTGCCGAAAGAACACATCCTGCCCTGTCGTAAACGCCTTTGCCTGTATTGATTGATTCAACTGATCAGCCCGAGCATCCGTATGAACCTTCACCCCACTGAAATCAGCCCCAAATGTCTGCTCCATCGGTTGTCGGATATTGTCAGCAAGTGGTTGTCCACCGCTCCGTGCCTGTTGGATGGAAGTTTCTAATTCTGCTGGTGCAGCCATGCCTTCATTCTTGGCTTGTAATCGCAACCAAGGTCTTGTTTGTATTACAGGTAATTCCTCTCGCTGAAGATTTTGATTTGATTGCTGAGAAACTGGTGCATTAATCTGGTTAACAACTTGTACTGCTACCCTATCAGCCTCTTGTTCATATTTATCCCCAGGCGCACCAATTGTAAG
>CAZZVG010001024.1:0-3223 GCA_964657295.1 Iningainema sp.
CTTATCGCTTTCCGATGATAGCAGGTAGCGTCGGAGTGAGTCAGGTCCGCTTTACCACTCAATTGAATCAGACGACAGCAGATGCATTTGAAGTCCCCTTAGAGATTAAGCCACTACGAGAAATAACAGAACAAGTCGTGGAAACAGGCGTCACGAAGAATCAGGTAAAAATTCCGCTAAATGTTGAGAAAAATGTTGTTTCTGATGGAGGAGGTTTAGATATTCAACTAGCAAGTACCTTAATACCAGAAATAACAGCATCAGCACAACAGGTTTTGCAGAATAATGATTTACCTTTCACAGAACCAATTGCAAGTCAGTTAATCGTTGCAGCCAATCTACAAACTCTGTCTCAGAAATGGGTAGTGGCGAATCAATCCTTCATCCTCAAACAAACAAACCAAGCACTGAAACAATTGCAAAAACTTCAACTAACGGATGGTGGTTTTGCCGCGTTTCCAGGAGAACAAAAGTCAGATCCTTGGGTTTCTTCCTATGCAGCCGAGTCTCTAGCTAAAGCAACTCAAGTGTTTCCTGGTTTAGTAGATGCTGGAATGGGATCTCACCTCAAAGCTTATTTGCAGAAAGTCTTGGCAAATCCTGGGCAATACGAGTTTTGCAAACAGCAACTGTGTAAAACTCAACTGCAACTGAACGCCTTGATGGCTCTGGCAGAATTGGGAGAAAAGCGCAATAGCTTTTTGGCAGATATTTACCGTCAACGCGACGCTTTTGATTTAGTCACTCAGATGAAACTGGCGCGATATTTATCTCAGTTTCCCGAATGGCAAAATGAATCAAAACAACTGTTGAATCAGTTGCAACAGAATGTCTATGAAAGTGGTGCTAGGGCAGTTGTGAGTCTACCTCGAAATTGGGAGTGGATGAGTTCGCAGACAACGGCACAGGCACAGGCTTTACGCTTGTTTATTGTCCAACACAGTCAACCAGAAGTGATCGATAAGTTATTGCAAAGTCTGCTGGCACTCCGTCGAGATGGCACATGGCAAACAAGTTATGATAATGCTCAAGCGCTGACAGCTTTGGTAGAATATGCCAAACTGCAACCCACACCGCCAAATTTTGTCGCCAAAGTGCAACTGGCAGGGAAAAAACTGGGAGAAAAGCGATTGATTGGCGATCGCAATTCCAACTTAGAGGTAAAAGTCCCGATAGCTGAGTTACCGCGTGGTCAGCACGATCTGCTGCTGCAAAAATCAGGACAAGGTGAGTTACACTATATAGCAGCTTACCGCTACCGCTTGCAGGGAAATCAACCAGGAAGGTTTAACGGTTTACGAGTCACGCGGGAAATCAGTCGCGTAGGTGAAGAGATGCTACAAAGGATCGGTCTTTATGCCTTTGATAAACCATTATCTTTACCAAATGGAAAAGTGTATGATATCGGTTTAGAAATTATCGCCGATCATCCTGTAGAACATGTCATCATCACCGATCCCCTGCCCGCTGGTTTTGAGGCGGTAGATGCAAGTTTTCAAACGTCTACCTCTGCATTACAGGCAAAAGCCGACAACTGGGAAGTTGGGTTCAATACTATTTATCGCGATCGCATCGTCGCCTATGCAAACCATCTCGAACCTGGAGTTTATCACCTTCATTACTTAGTCCGTTCTGTCACCCCCGGCACTTTCATCTATCCAGGGGCTGAAGTTCATCTGCAATATACACCGGAAGAGTTTGGGCGTACCGCTGATTCTACACTGATTCTTGAAGAGCATTCTTAAGCTCATCATTTCATAAATTCATATCACAAAAAAGGCTTGTAGTTGCGCTTCAGCGCTCTTATATTAGCAACTACGAACATAACGCTATGAATTTATACAATTTTGCACTTAGTCACTAGTGTGAAAGAGGGTGACGGGGGCACCTATGACAGTTGTGGGTTTTGAATTAGCTCGACATCAAGGGTTTTGGCGATCGCCTTTCACACCTCTTATTGTGTGTACTTTGTCCGCCTATAAATGTTAAAATTATAAAATAGCAACTCAAAACAGGAGACACCTGATGTTAGACACCTCCAATCCTAAAGATAGCCGTATTGATTTGAGAGTAACCCAAGAACAAAAAGAACTTCTGGAAAAAGCTGCCTCCCTGAGAGGAATTTCCTTAAGTGCTTATACTCTCTTTCATCTCTTACCAATTGCTCAACAAGAGATAGATTCTCAGGAAAGACTAGTGCTTTCAGATCGTGATCGGGATTTATTTATGTCCATGATGGAAAATCCCCCAGTACTTCAGGGAAATCTGAAAAAAGCCATTAAAAAATATCGAGATAAATATGAGCAATGAATCTGAAACCAGGTGGAATTTTTTCCCGATTGATAAAAAGTATCAACGAGATAATTTTGACTGTGGTTATCCCATTTTAAACGATTATCTAAAAAAATACGCTCGCCAAAATCATGAAAAAGGGATTGCTAAAACCTTTGTTGCTATCTCTCAATCTCAACCCTTAAAAATCGACGGTTTTTATACAGTCAGTGCCAGTGTGATTGAGTTTGCATCTCTACCAGAATCTTATCAAAAAGGAATGCCGACCTACCCAGTTCCTGCAATATTACTCCTTTCTCACCCGAAGATTACCGTTTAGGTAGAGGGGGAGAGGGGTAGAAGAAATTCCATCGGTAATCTTACACCGGGAAGGGAGTAATTGGCAAGTTAGCTGTCGATAACTCAGTCAAAAGACAAGGATTAGGAAGAGAACTACTAGTAGATGCACTTTTGAGAGCCGTCAAAGCTTCTCAAGAAATTGGCATTTTTGCAGTTAGAGTTGATGCTATAGACGTGAAAGCCAAAGAATTTTATCTAAAATATGAATTTCTTCCGTTTCAAGATCAGCCCCTTTCATTATTTTTGCCAATGACAACTATTTTCAGAGAATTCCTCTAATTTTTATAAGGATAACTGCACTGCTGTACACAAATGTTTGATGCAGAAATTTACTCTCATATAGAGAATTTAAAAAATAGGGAAGTAGCTATTCGCATTCAAAGTGCCTGTGCTCTAGCGAGGCTTGGTCCAAGAGCGCAAGACGCAGTTTCTGCACTCATAGAAGCGTTAAAAGATAAGGATGCAGGCGTTCGCCGGATAGTCGCTGAAGCCCTCGGACAAATCCCGCCAGCAACCCCATACATAGTTAGTGCCCTCGCCAAATGTTTGCTAGACTTGGATGCAGGCGTTCGCACGGGTGCAGCTCTAGCCT
>CAZZVG010001025.1:0-3223 GCA_964657295.1 Iningainema sp.
ATACTGACCAAGAATTCCTTTCAAATCTTCAAGCTTAAGAGTAAGGAGTATAAGGTCAATCATCGCATCAGTCTTGCGAGACTAAAAAAAGCGCTTCATCGCATTCGGAGCGGGTTTGCCCTACGAATGCGCTGGAACTCTTGCCACTTTTCACAAAATACAAAATCGCTTGATGGATACTAAGAATATACGTTTTGGCGATCCGGATGATTGTGCGGTTGCTCGTATTACAAAGCCATTCACCCAGCAGATGGGTACACTGATTCAGATGATGTCCACTTTTGCCCAAGAATTTGGCAATTAGAGCGATCTTTCGTGTTCGTTGATAAGTTTTCGACTAAAGAACAGTATTCTTGAAATGATATGCGATTGCAGGAGGTATAAACGGTGCAGCCAGTTGGAGTTGTTGTCATTGGTCGAAATGAAGGAAATCGTCTCAAAGAGTGCTTACTCTCAGTACTGAATCAAAAAACAATAGTTGTCTACGTAGATTCTGGCTCTACAGATGGTAGTGTTACATTAGCTCGCTCTCTAGGCGTTCATGTAGTAGAACTGGATTTATCTATTCCATTTACTGCGGGTCGTGCTAGAAATGCAGGCTTTGAACATCTATTAAAAATAAACCCAGATACCGAATTTGTCCAGTTTGTGGATGGAGACTGTCGGATCGTAGAAGGATGGTTAGAACGTGCAGTACAGGAATTGGTGACTCAACCTAACGTTGTTGTAGTTTGCGGACGGCGGCGAGAAGAATTCCCAACTCACTCTATCTACAACCTTTTATGCGATATAGAATGGAACACTCCGATTGGTGAAGCTCAAGCATGTGGTGGCGACTCAATGATGCGTGTTTTAGCCCTTAAACAAGCGGTCGGTTTTAATCCCAGCTTAATTGCTGGTGAGGAACCGGAACTTTGTGTGCGATTGCGCCAAGCTGGAGGGAAGATTTCACGTATAGATACGGAGATGACACAACACGATGCTCAAATGACTCATTTTAGTCAATGGTGGAAGCGATCGCTACGTGCAGGTCATGCTTATGCTGAAGGATCTTGGATACATGGCAGTAGCCCAGAACGGCATTGGGTCAAAGAAAGCCGAAGTATTTGGTTTTGGGGCTGGCAACTTCCCTTACTAGTAGTGGCAACTGCATGGTTATCGGGTTTCATAGTATCTTGGATTTTAGATTCTGGATTTTGGATTGGAAATCGCCATCTGTACTTAAGTAATCTCAAGCCATATGTCACATTCTTTTTTCAAATTGGTATAAGTATACTGCTATTATTCATGGCTTATGCTTTATTAGGTTATAAAGTATATAAAAATACTTTACAGAGAGGATTTAAGTCATCAGAGGCAGTTCTTTACTCTTTGTCTTGCGTTATGGGTAAATTTCCGCAAATGCAGGGTCAAATTCAGTTTCACCTTTCCCGCTTACTTAGAAGGCAACGGACTTTAGTTGAGTATAAAAAAGTCGGTATTTGAACAGAGGATCTGAAAACTCATTTGACCATTAACGGTTGACTGTCAATCGCCAACAAATGAGATAGGTACTAACCAAATATTCTTCGGTAAATCCGGACTATTGGTCCAAATTTACAATAACTTTAAAAAACTTTCCGAAGATCTCAATGTCAACTTCACACAAGTAGCTTGATTTTGGCTGATAAAAATATTATGTTAACGTTTGGTGTTGAATAACAGAATTTTCGATATTTACTCCAATATTCTTAGTTGTACAACCTTGTGAAGATAATTATTTGGCATTTATAAAAAGTGCCAAATGAAGAGTGCAAGCATGTATTGGTTTAGGAAAGTGTGAACAGAAGGTTGATAGGTAATGGGTGACGGGGAAGAAGATTATCTTATTCGCTAAATGACAAATAACCCATTACCCAGTTTTGTAAGTCGTCTTACTAACAGTAAGACGCTTTAGTTTGGAGTAAAAATGAAAATAGCCTATTTAGTAAATAAATATCCAAAGACAAGCCATAGCTTTATTCGGCGAGAAATCGCTGCCCTGGAAGCTGGCGGTATTGCAGTAGAACGCTTCTCAATTCGAGATTGTGAATCAGAATTGGTTGATCCAGAAGACAAACTAGAATTTAAGAAAACTTTAGTGGTTCTGAGTGTAGGCATTTTAGGTTTGCTGTTTAATCTATTAGGTATTGCCATTACCAAACCAATTCTTTGGCTGAAGAGTTTGTGGTTAGCCCTGAAAGTTGGTTGGGGTTCAGAGCGAGGAGTTCTGTACCATATTATTTACTTAGCCGAAGCTTGCGTTCTGCTAGGTTGGTTGCGTAATGCAGGGGTAACTCACCTTCACGCTCACTTTGGAACTAACTCCACCACTGTGGCAATGTTGTGTCAAGCATTAGGTGGACCATCATACAGTTTTACAGTTCATGGTCCATACGAGTTTGATAAACCTGAAAGTATCGGCTTAAGCGAGAAGATAAATCGTGCCGCTTTTGTTACGACCGTAAGTTTCTTCAGTCAAGGTCAGCTTTATCGGTGGTGCAAACACCAGCAATGGAAAAAAATTCATGTGATTCGTTGTGGTGTAGACAGTAATTTTTTCACCCAACCGATCACAGCAATACCTTCCGAACCAAACTTAGTATGCGTTGGTCGGCTGTGTGAAGAAAAAGGGCAACTGCTCTTAATAGAAGCAGTTAAGCAGTTAGCGTCTATGGAATTATGGTGTCACTTGACTCTTGTTGGTGATGGTCCTTTAAGACCGGAAATCGAAAAATTAATCAAAGAATACGGTCTTGAAGCACAGATAAAAATTACTGGTTGGGCTAGTGGCACTGAAGTCAAAAAATATGTGCTAAATTGCCGTGCTTTAGTTCTGTCGAGCTTTGCAGAAGGATTACCAGTGGTGATTATGGAAGCTTTAGCGTTGCAGCGTCCAGTCGTTAGCACCTATGTTGCGGGAATTCCGGAACTGGTGGTGCCTGGTGTTAACGGGTGGCTTGTTCCCTCAGGTTCAGTAGAAGGTTTAACAGCAGCTTTGCGTGAGGTGTTGCAACTTTCAACAGAGAAGTTGCAACAAATGGGTCAAGCCGGATATCTTTCTGTGAAAGCACAGCACGATATCGCACTTGAAGCAAGCAAGTTAGCGAATTTGTTCCGATACTACGAACAGACGTCTCAGGAAGTGAAGCATAATTACCAACTACAAGTAAGCTTAAAGAATTAATGTCAAATAACATTTCTA
>CAZZVG010001026.1:0-3220 GCA_964657295.1 Iningainema sp.
AGACTCATAGTAGTTGTTGACATTAATGTGCGATTGCGCGAAGCGCAGTGCCCCTTGGGCAATCGCACGCTCGCAACCACTCCCGGAGTGCGATCGCATTCACTTCCTCAAAATCTTCTTACTCAAACGCACCACAACATCCTGTGGCAGTGGTGAGGGCACATCGTCAGAAGGCAGCGATTTGAGAAAAGCTGTTACCTCCTCCTGGGTTTCTAAATTACCAGACTCCCAAGCTGCAATAATTTGTTTTGCTACTTTGTCGGCGTCATCACGCTTGTTGTGAGCGGTTATACACTGAATATCAATTGCCTCGAATGACACCCAGGTTTGCCATTTTCGCGAAACTGGATGTTGAACTATGCCACAAAATAGCTCGTCTTCGCCTAGTAATTTGATTTCTTCCGGTTTCTTCCATCCAAAGCCTTTACTCATCGTTCAATCTCGTCAACCTTGTGTCTAAGATAACACCTGTATTCTCGTTCAGCATCTATGCTGCAATCAGATTTGAATAATAAGGACAAGCACTTTCAGTGGTATTGTTCCTTGTGGCATTCCCCGTATAGATACTTAAATATTTAGTACGAAATAGCTGAGATATTTTGAGTTAGGCACGGCAAACTTTTAACTCAGTTGTTGTGGCGATCGCCCTTCTTACGAGAATTATGAACGTCATACTTTTCGACATGTTCTTTGGTAAGGTGCAAGGGCTTAAGCGCCTCAAATATTGGGAAGTATTACTCTAATTTATATGTAGTGTCATCAGAATAATTATGTAATTTTCTGAAAAACCGGAAAATAAAGAGTAGGAGCTGTATCAACAGTCTAAAAGCCATTTACCAATGCGTGAGCCATGCCACAAGATTACTCGGGGCAAAATTTGAGAGGGCGATCGTTTAGGGGTCAGAACCTTGAGTTCGGGAACTTTAGCGGTGCAGATATCCGTAGTGCTGATTTTAGCAACACGTGAGTTCGACGGCAAGCGCGAGGACAGGAAGGTTGTCCTGAAAGGAATTTGAGAAATGGGATGGATATCAAAAACTAAGAATTATGGAGAATAGGCGAAAAGAGTACAAAAAAACACCGAGACTAAAAATATATCCAAAAATCAGGGTCAGGGCTTAGTCTACGATTGTATCTCGGCTTGACATCACACAAATATTCTGTAACGTAGATGATTTTTGCCATCAATGGGACAACTTATGGCAACAAGTACCACAACTACCATCTACCATCGGTGAACGTCGCAGTACGTCTAGGATGCACTTGTCAGAAGTGATGACCATCGTCATAGCCTTTCACGGTAGTGGTTATAGAACATTTAAAGAATTCTACACACTACAGGTATTGCCGGGTTGGCGTTACGCCTTTCCACACCTGGTTAGCTACACTAGGTTTGTGGAATTAATGCCTTGGAGCTTAATGCTACTCTGTTGTTTCTTACACACATTAACAGGTGAGATTACGGGGATTAGTTTTATCGATTCAACTCCTATAAATGTTTGCCATAATTGTCGGGCACATTCTCATAAAGTTTTTAAAGGACTAGTGGGTTGGGGAAAAAATTCCGTGGGTTGGCATTATGGATTCAAACTACATTTAATTATTAACGACAAAGGAGAATTACTCGCTTTCAAGCTAACTTCTGCAAATGTCGATGACCGAAAACCCGTTCCAGAAATGACAGAGGATCTAATTGGTAAACTTTTCGGGGACAGAGGATATATATCACAAAAATTATTTGAAGAACTCTACGAGCGAGGTTTGCAGTTAATCACTAAATCTAAGAAAAATATGAAAAATCGCTTGGTTAAATTGATTGATAAAATCTTATTACGCAAGCGAGCAGTCATTGAATCAGTTAATGATTATCTGAAAAACATATGTCAAATAGAACACTCACGACATCGTAGCCCATTGAACTTTCTGGTTAATTTAATAGCTGGTTTGGTCGCTTATACCTATTTGCCGAAAAAACCATCGATTGATATCTACCCTAAAGAGTTGCCTGCACTACCTCCTGCGATTTTTTAGTTTCATCGAACTCACGTTAAACTGTATGCGTTTATTTTGTATGATGCTAAAAAAACTTAATCAAATTCGACCATGACAGATGAGAAAAAAGCAGAACAGCGTAGTAATATAATAAGCTCTGGTAACATATGTGTTAGATCGGCGATCATTTTTGCCTCCTACCTTATTTAACTAAAAAGCCCAGGCGTTAAGAACAGTTGTATTACTAAAGGTCACAAAGATTTCTATTAGATGATTTCACATAAGAGCGATCGCGCTTTTAAAATGTGATCGCTCATAAGTAGCATTAAGTAAATCAAACACGATCTGGAACGCTCCCATTACTTACGACCAACCAGTGAGATAAGAGCAGACATCCCGCTATGCCCTACCCCCTCTGATAAAATCGCTTCGTATTCCGTAAGATGTAGAAATTCCATTTCGGAGAATGATTCTCGTAGTAAGCGATCAGTGTACATATTTTCAATATATGGAGGACCACCGGTTTTAAACTCTAATTGCTTGGGTGTGTAACCTTGCAGGAGTAACAAGCCTCCAGTTTTTAGTGAATCTTGAAGACGCTTGAAAATTAGTGTACGCAAATCTGGTTCAGCAAATTGGATGAATATTGCTACGATCACATCGAACCGTTCTACGCCCCAGTCCCAAGTAGCAAGATCGACGACTTCTGTTGTTAAAGTTACACCACGACTAGCGGCTAAGCGCTCTGCTTTTTCAAGAGCAATGGGTGAGATGTCCACAGACAAAACATCGAGTCCAAGCTCAGCTAAAAAGGCGCCATTACGCCCCTCACCATCTGCTATGGCAAGTACCTTTTGCCCTGCTGATAACCTGTAACTTTGAGAGCGAAGAAACTCATTCGGTTCTAAACCAAAAAAATATTCATTGGTAGAGTACCTCTGGTTCCATCGTTCAAGCTCATCTATGTTTTGCATTACTTTGGGATGAAATTTTGTATCTAGTGTAGAGAAAAATTATTGCTGGTGTCAATCCGGCTGCTGAAATCTTTGAAACTGAAGATGCTATCCATCTAAAACTATAACTTCCCGGAATTGAAGCCAAAAACTTGGATGTGCAAGTGACAGAAAACGCTGTTGCTATCAGTGGCGAGCGCAAATCTGAGAAGAAGACCGAAGACAATGGTCGCACTGTGAGCGAATTCCACTATGGCAAATTCCAACGTGTAATT
>CAZZVG010001027.1:0-3217 GCA_964657295.1 Iningainema sp.
CCAAAGTTCTCAAGTAATGTGCCAGTTGATTTGCCAGAACGTTTAATTCTGTGTAGGTCAGTTGTTCATCTTCATACACCACTGCCACAGCGTCAGGCGTTTTTCTTACCTGCTCTTCAAACAATTGATGAATACACTTGTCGAGTGAATATGCTTTTGTAGTATTGTTCCACTCCACCAACAACTGGTATTGTTCTGCTTCGGTCAACAATGGCAACTTTGAAATACTTTGTTCTGGATTGGTTAAGATACTTAAGAGCAAAGTGTGATAATTTCCTGCTATTCGTTCTACAGTGGCAGCATCAAAAAGGTCAGTGTTGTATTGCCAGCAAAAATAAAACTCACTACCAGCTTCAATAATCGCCAAATCTATGTCAAATGCTGCTCCTCGTTGATGCCCTTCTATCACGTATGGCAACATCACTAAAGATGATTTTTGGGCATTCTCGTACCAGCGATGCTTTTGCCAAGTTAAGGAAACTTGAAACAGAGGAGGACGGCTAGGATCTCTATCAGGCGCAAGCTGTTTTACTAATAGAGGAAAAGGATAATCTTGATGCTTTTTCGCAGCAGAAACCGTGCAACGTACTTGAGCAAGAAATTCTTTAAAGGTAGGATTTTCCGTCAGATTTGCACGGCATACCACAGGGTCTGTGAAGTAGCCGACAATTCCTTCAAACTGCTCTTGACCAGAGCGACCTGCCACCGGACAGCCCACTAAGATGTCTTCTTGACCCGATAAGCGGTAAAACAGTACGAAGAAGGCAGCGAGGAAAATTCTATAAAGGCTAGTTTTTTCGGATTCTGAAAACTTTTTCAGCTTTTGGAGCAATTCTTCATCTAACTTAATGGTGTGTGTTGCTCCACTATAAGTCTGCACGCTTGGTCGCAGTTTATCCAAAGGCAGATCTAAAAGCGGCAACTCACTGGCTAATTGTTTGAGCCAGTATGCCGAGAGTTGCTCACCTTGAGAACTTGCCAACATCTCGGTCTGCCAAAGCACATAATCTCTGTATGATAGCCTAGGAAGGGGGAGGATATTATCTGTTTTGGAATTTGAAATATCTGAATTTTCAATAACCTGTAAGGAAGCTTGAGCCAATGTTTTTGCTTCAGTGGCATACAGGAGTTGGAGTTCGTTTAATAATATGTCAAAAGACCACATATCCCCAGCAATGTGGTGCATGGCGAGCAATTGGATGTGTTCGGTCGCTGACCGTGTAAACAGATGTACCCGCAGCACTGGACCAGTTTCCAAATTGTAGGGACGGTCAGCTTCTGCCAGAATTTGCTTCTTCAAGTCATCCAAGTTCCATGAAGTTGCATCTGTTACCTTAACATCTACTTGTTGGTATGGGTGAACGACTTGAACAGGTTGACCTTCGTGCTGTGTATAAGTAGTTCGCAGAATAGGATGACGTTCTACAATATGAAGCCACGCTCGATGCCATGCCTGCAAGTCTAACTCTGATCTGATCAGCACTGTCGTATAGAGATTGTAAGCGATGCTTTGGGGTGCTATCTGGTAGAGAAACCACATCGCTTGTTGACCGTAAGAAAGGGGAAATGATTCCACTTCCCTTGTCAGTGGTGGCTGCTTTTCCAAAGAAGAATTGCTCTGCATTGCTAATTTATCATCCAAACTGGGTTGTCTTTTCGTTTAAGCATGGACACTCATTTTTGCTTATGCTATCTGTCTAAAGCTGGGAGGGAGACACCACCATCCTCAACATCAAGGACAAATGTACTAGGCAACTTTGCCACAAGCATCACCATTCTGATTGCATAGAACAAAGACAAAGTCAACCACAAGATATGGTTACTCGAAAACTTAATGGCAGCAAAATCCGCAGGCGCAAACCCAACTGCAAAAGCGACTAAGCTAACATTGCGGAGGGTATGTCCTTGTGCCAAACCCAAGAAGTATCCTTCCAACGTGAAACCTATTGAACCAAATACCAGGACAAGTAGCAACCAGGGAATAAAAGTATCTATGTTAGAGGCGACTTCAGTGTGGTTAGTTAACAAACTAAAAACAGTATCGGGAAATAGCACACACACTGCGCCGAAAATCATTCCTACCAGCAGAGCCGTTAAGACAGAAACACCAGCTATGGGCGCTAACTGTTGTGAAACTCCTTTTCCTTTAAAGTTTCCGACCAATGTTTCTGTACCGTATCCCAGTCCTTCTACAAAATATATATTCAGACTGCTTATTAGCATCAGCAAGGTATTTTGAGCATAAATCATCGTCCCCAGCTGTGCTCCTTGATAGTTAAATATTAAGGAGGTCAACAGAATAACTAAATTGCTGATAAAGATGTTTCCATTAAGGGTCAAGTTAGATTTTATAGCAGGGATGTTCCATATTTTTCCAGCTACGGCTCGTAGCTCAAACCAATGAATTTCTCTGCAGAAAAATATCAATCCTACCAACAACGACAGATATTGGCTTGTTGCATAGGACACTCCAGCCCCCGTACTTTCCCATCCCAGATGGATAATAAACAGGTAGTCAAGTGCGATTTTTACACCATTGCCAACGACTGACAACAGCACAACTAAGCCATTTTTTTCCCGTCCTAGTAGCCAACCGAGCAGGACAAAATTGAGCAAAACTGCAGGCGCTCCCCAAATTTGGGTGTTGAAATAAGCAAGACCTGAAGATTTGATCTCTGGGGTAGCATTTAGTAGGGCAAACCCAAGCTCTCCCAAAGGGTACTGCAAGAGTATCAGCGCGATACCCAGCACCAAAGCAATTAAACCATTACGCAGTCCCACCAATAACATACCTTCTCGGTCATCTCGTCCGACTGCTTGCGCTGTTACTCCAGTGGTTCCCATTCGTAAAAAGAGTAAAACGAAGTAGATGAAGTTAAGCAGGTTGACAGCGAGGGCGACTCCAGCGAAGTGTTTGATCTCCGAGAGATGACCTAAGAAGATAATACTGATTAAATTAGCCAGGGGTACCATAATATTCGACAAGACATTAGCAAGAGCTAGTCGAAAGTAGCGTGGTACGAAGTCATACTGGCTTGGAAACGTCAGGTTCATATATTCAGGTGCTAGTTACGGGAGCTAAGACGTAAGAAATGGGGGTTTGCTTTGGCGCATTTGCTTTATCAGTAAGAAAGTTGCACTCAATAATTCCATTGTTATATGTTTTCCCTCTAATTACCATAGCAGATAAGACAGTTAAGCCAGACTAAGACAGTTA
>CAZZVG010001028.1:0-3216 GCA_964657295.1 Iningainema sp.
AACAGCAGATGCTTCAAGCTACTCGGACTGGAATTATCCATATTCTCACCCAAGCAAATAAAACCTTTCATGAGCAAACTAATACTCTACAAACAGTGGGTAACCAAGCTTCTGGATTGATGAATGATGCGAAGGATAATCTTCTAGCTACTTTAGTAAATATCGACGCAACACTCACAGCTACCCGCCAAACAGTAGAGGAAGATTTGACGAAATTTCGGCAAGAATACCAAGCCAATTTACAGATGTTTTTTCAAGAACAAAACAATTTACTTGAGGGGACGTTAGGCAAACAACAGGAAGGACTATCCGGGGTTGTGAAAAATCTTGATCAAGTCTTCCGAGACGAATTGGAAAGACGTAGTAAATTAACTGAAGAAGTAGACAAAAGTATGACTAAAGTTCAGGGATCTGTGGAACAAATTAACAGATTAGTTAGTGCGGCTGGATTAAACGATGCACAACGACTAATGCAACTACAAGAACTCGCTCGTAATATTGGTGAACAAGTGCAAAAAGTGGACAATTCATACATAAATTTGAATCAAAAATTTGACAATAGCCTTCAGTCTTGGCAGGGTCATCTTGAAGTTTCTATGCAAAGGACTGTTGACTCACAGTTAAACTTTTTTCAGCAAGCAGATACTTCTATGTCTAGAGTTTGCGGACGCTTACTACAGACAGCAGAAGTGCTGGCTGCTGCATATGATAACCGCCAATTTGGTAATGGTGGAAGCAATCATGAATGATTTTATCAGGGGTGAAATTGATGCAGAGATTATAGAGGATGATGATTCTAGTATCTATCTGTCTATTGCCGATATGATGTCTAGTTTACTAATGTTTTTTGCGTTGCTATTTATCACTACACTACTCCAGCTTGCACAGAAAGATGCACCAAAACGGGTAGTAATTGGTAATGTTGTAGGACAGATGAAAAGCAACAATATCAATGTCAAAGTCAACCCAGAAACAGGGGATGTCAGTATCCAAGAATCAATTCTTTTTGCTAAGGGAAGTACAGAACTTAAAGCAGAAGGTAAAGCCTTCCTACACCGCTTTATTCCTATTTACAGTGGGGTTATTTTCTCAAAACCAGAATTTGATAAGGAAATTAGCCGCGTAGTTATAGAAGGTCATACTAGCTCAGATGGAGACGATAAAAGCAATCTAAAACTAAGCTTGTTGCGTTCAGCATCAGTTTACAATTACATTTTCTATGAGATAAATTTCCCTAGCAAAGCACCTTTAAGCCAGAAAATATTAGCTGCTGGTCGTGGAGAAATTGAATCTGACAAGAAACGTGATAATCCAGGTGATCGCAAGGTAGTTTTCCGCTTTCAGTTTCGCAGTGACGAGTTAAAGAAAAATATCGCTAAAACCTCTCTTTAAAGGATAAATAATCTTGAATTCTCAGTTTTCCATTCCTTCCCTATCTGAAACTCCCCAGTGTAGTCCTAATCAACTTATTCAGCTTGCAAGTAATTTACCAGATGTAACAATATCAATACCAAGTGTTGATACAGTCTTGGAAGCTATTGAACAGGGTAAAGCTGATCAAGTAAGTAAGTTGGACTGGGTTTACTGCATCCATGCTAAAGCACAGTGGGATCAGCAAAATATTGACCGATCCTGGAAAACATCAGCAGCCATTTGGAAGGTAGCAATTTATAACTCATGGCTGCAACATCAGCTATTGTGGCGTTTGGCTGTTTATTATAGCGGTCAGCAAGAACAAGTATTAGCACAGTCTCTAGCTGAATCTTTTAATATCTTTGCTAATTCTGACTTAGTTAGTCACCTGCTACCAGTTGAAATTATTCGGGCGCTTCGCAGTACGCAAGCAGGTATAAAATTAGCAAAAATTGCTTGTGAACATCGTGTTAATCGAACTGAACTGCTAAACACAATCAGAGAAGATTTACCTGTTTGGATTCCATTATTCAGCAAATTTATAGAAGACATAACTCACTATTTTACTACAATTAACTATCCAAATAAGCAGCAAGTAAGATGGCTGTTAAGTTGTTTGGATGAAATGTCAGATAGTCAGCAAATAAAAGCTATTAATCATTTGCTAACTAATGTTTCCAATGATATAGCAACCAATCATTCTTTACTGATTGATTGGTTGCGAAATAACTATAGAAATGGTGAAAAATGGTATAAACTTTCAGATCCAGCAAGGCAAAGACTTCGAGAGTGGATTGGAGGTATCAATTATGATGATTTCCAAAAATTAGTAAATCTCATATTTAACAGGCTCGATTTGCAAGACTTCGAGTCAAATCGGCTATGTAGACGCAGAGACTTTTGGGCTGATTATAGTAACCGCTTTGAAAGGCTTCGCATCTTGTTACCTAAGACATCACAAATTGCCATAGGGTATCAAATCCAAGGTGATGTTGATTTACTAGAAGATGATGGTAGCGACCCGACAGAGGCTTGTATATTCGATTTTGGTGAGTGGTTTATAGTCGAATTCTTTCGTGGAAGAGGTAGTGAGACGCGCCTGTTTCCAAAAAACTCCAGAAATGAGCAAATCTTTTTTGGTGAATCTACACTTTCAGTCAAACGGATTCGCTGTCTGAGTGGTGATAAGCACGATCATGAATTTCTTTGGCAATTCTTTTGCCGTCAATGGCTTGCAAATAAGGGAATTAACCCAAACCCAGGTACTGAACCTTACAAAAACCCGACAGCAGATCGATTACAACAGCGAGAAAACAGGCTTGAGCAGTGGAAAAGAGAAATTGAATATCTGGAACGGGAAGCTAGAGGCTAGTTAGCAATCGCCAATGAATTGGTTCTTGACCCAAAAGTGGGTTGACTTCCACTGCTTCAACTGCGTAAACCGTCACACTAGCAGGATAATCTTGGCAATTCAATTTATCTGTACGATCGCGCAATCGCACCCTATTTGGCATTGAGCCAAGATGGACGTATTAATTGATAAGGGGTACAGCCGGGATACGCGCAGGCAGCGGACACGTTGTAAAGTTATTTTCAGTAAATTTTCAAAACCCTTGATCTACCGTTCTTTCAACGTTGCATTACAATGTAGCCTCTAGATGACAACTTGTCCAAAAATGATTATTTATGAGCGAGTGTAAGGGACAAAAGGGGTGAAAGCTTAGTTTTACTAGGCAAAATTTTGATGATTCCAATATCATTTATGGGCAAGTTGGTAAATCAATAAAACATGCTCTGCAATAA
>CAZZVG010001029.1:0-3213 GCA_964657295.1 Iningainema sp.
TAACAATTAACCATTACTAAGGCTGAAGATTTATCGGAGCACCATCCCTAAGATTAAGCAGCCCTGAGACGATGATTTTCTCTCCAGGCTGTAATCCTTCGATTACTTGGTAGCTATTACCTTTAATAGGGCCTAACTTTACACGCTTTTGCCGAGCTACTAGTTGGGACTTTCCGTCTGGGGATTGTTTCGTTTGTGTTACGTAGACAAAATTTTCCCCAGCGACGGGAGCCACTGCTGTAGTTGGAATTAACACTCCCACACGCTGATTCCAGATCACTCTAGCCTGCACAAATTGATCTGCTCGCAGTTGACCTTTAGAGTTGTCATACAGTGCTTTAATCAGTATTGATTGATTATTATTATTTACATTTGGAGCAATAAAAAATACTTTACTAGTACCTAAACTCCGACCTTGCCCGTCTAAGACCTCCACTAGCATTCCCTTACGTAGTTGGCTTCCCCGCTCAATTGGCACCGAAATGTTTACTTCTAAAGGTTGGTTCTCGGTGATGGTAGTTAGTTGTGTGGAAGTATTCACGAAATCACCCACTTTCACTGGGATTTCACCAACTGTGCCCCGAAACGGAGCGGTAATTTTGTAATACTGGAGCTGGACTTGTTGTTGATTAGTATTGGCTTGTGCCTGCTGTATGGATTTTTGAGCTTGGTCAATGGTAGCTTGCTGCGCTTGAATCTTACCAATAGTTGCACGAAGTGTAGCCTGTGCTACATCGCGTTTATTGAGATACTGGTCGCTAATTTGTCGAGCTACGGCTCCTTGATCTGCCAGATTAGAATACCTTTGGTATTCTTGTTGGTTCAGTTTCACATCAGCTTCGTTGGATAGCCGCTGAGCTTCTAAGGAAGTCAGCTCAGCACGAGCATTTGCCAGTTGTGACTTAGCTCCCTCACCTGCAGCGCTCACACTATTGACTGATGCTTGTTGCTGTTTGGGGTCTATTTGGAGAATTGCAGCTCCTTCCGGGATATCAGTTCCCGGTCTGACAAATATCTGAGTGACTTGACCCTGAATTCTTGGCTGGAGTTTTACCGAGTGGCGCGATTCTAAGCTGGCAATAAATTCTGAACTATCTTCAATTCCACCTGCTTGGACTGTGGCTAGCTTAACTGCTGCTGGTGGTGGTCCTGCGGTAGCAGCGTTCGGTGCTTTATTTGGAGGATTGAGAAAACGCCAAAGGAAAAAGCCTCCTCCTATCAATAGTGGTAGTAACAACAACCAAAGCCACCAACTCTTTCTGCGTGGTGACTCTAATGGAGTTTCTGGATAATTTTCTTCAAATTCAGCTTGAGGCTCAGAGGATTTCATGGGTGACACGGAACCTAAGAAAAAAATTAACTGTCAGCGAATCAGAATTGAGCCTTTTGATAGAGAAATTTATTTATTTGGGATGAGGCTCATTTGGACTTCATATAATATTTCTTCCAAATCTACTGTTTTCGCTTACTTGTCTAATCTAGCCTAAGCATAATAGTAAAACTAAGCTTACAGATAAGGGTCTGTTAATGTCTTTTCAGTTTTTGCTAAAAACTTTATAATCTTGTTGAAGCACGACTTTTTCGCGTCTATTGCCACTGCACGAGTGAACCCTACCATTACCGACATTTGGCGATCGGCTAGTACTAGGTAGCGGAAAGATCGCAAGATACACGAATATCGCTTTTTATATAAACGAGCGCTTACCTCACCTAAAGTATTTTTAGGTGGCGACTGCGGGAGCGCATTTCTATTTAATTCTACTTAGGACTCTTGTGGTGACTCTGAAGCGTTACCAAAACTCTCAAGGAACTCAGGATAGTTTTTCAGGTCATTAACTGAATTGAGCGGTGGCATTTCAATCCAGTTTGCTTCTGTATGTAACTTGTCTACATAGGCATAGAACGCTTCGCCATCATCTCGATGCGCTAGAACATAGGCATGTAACTCTTTCCAACTCATTGCCTGAAAGTTAGGCTTGTTCATCCCACATACCTCCATTTACCGTTCGGGTATATCTCTATGACATTTTCCACACCCGCTAAGAGGAACACGTTCCCTGTTCGCTCATCTAACCGAACAAGGTTTACGGGCAAATACATTTTTGTTAGCCAGTAAGACAATATAAAACATTGCGTCTTTTGTTCTGGTGTAGGAATAGTTTGTGTTCCTTAATATTACTCGTTGAAACTATAACATTACCAAGCTGACTGTTCAGATCATCTGCAAAATATATGGAGGTTAGCGGACTCGAACCGCTGACATCCTGCTTGCAAAGCAGGCGCTCTACCAACTGAGCTAAACCCCCTCGAATTCAGGCTAACTTTGTTATTGTAGCTTATAATTTTCTATTGTCAACAGGGATAAAGAAAAAAAATGACCCAAGTTGTTGCAGCATTTTATAAATTTGTCAGGTTGCCAGACTTTGCTGAGAAACAACACCCTCTGCTGTCACATTGCGAAGCGCAAGGCGTTAAGGGAACGATTCTACTGGCATCTGAAGGGATTAACGGTACAATTGCGGGTTTACGTGACAGCATTGACTCAGTTTTATCCTTTCTGCACACTGATCCCCGGCTGGTAGACCTAGAGTATAAAGAGTCTTATGCTGACAGACAGCCGTTTGACCGCATGAAGGTGCGCTTGAAAAAAGAAATTGTCACGATTGGCTTACCTGTGATTGACCCGAATGAGCAAGTTGGTACTTATGTGAGTCCCAAAGACTGGAACGCCCTGATTTCCGATCCAGAAGTAACTGTCATTGACACCCGCAACGATTATGAGGTGAATATCGGCACATTTAAAAGAGCGCACGATCCTCAAACGACTTCATTCCGCCAATTTCCTGAATATGTTCGCAACCACCTCGACCCCACTAAACACAGAAAGGTTGCTCTGTTTTGTACTGGCGGTATTCGTTGTGAAAAAGCTTCATCTTTCATGCTATCCCAAGGGTTTCAAGAGGTTTATCATCTCAAAGGCGGGATTCTTAAATATTTGGAGTCAGTCCCAGATTCCGAGAGTTTGTGGGAGGGGGAGTGTTTTGTTTTTGATCAACGCATTGCTGTCAGTCATGGCTTAGAACCAGGTACTTATGATATGTGTTCTAGTTGTGGGCGTCCCATTTCTGAAGCTGATCAGACATCTCCTATGTACCAAGAAGGCATTTCCTGCCCCTACTGTTTTGACAGCCTTACAGAGAAGAAAAAATTAAA
>CAZZVG010001030.1:0-3213 GCA_964657295.1 Iningainema sp.
CGGATTTTAGCTTTTGCCTTTTTACTTCTTTTATTTATGCCATGACCATTCCACCATCAACGTTAAAGACTTGTCCGGTTACATAAGCAGCTGCAGGATCGGCGGCGAGGAAGCGCACCATCCCGGCGACTTCTTCTGGTTCACCTAAACGACTTAGGGGAATAAATTTAAGAATTTCTTCAGTATTTATATTGCTAGTCATGTCAGTGGCGATGAAGCCAGGGGCAACAGCGTTAACAGTGATGCCGCGAGAGGCAAATTCTTTAGCTATGCTTTTAGTAAAGCCGATTACGCCTGCTTTAGCGGCGCTGTAGTTTGCTTGTCCGGGGTTGCCCATCAGGCCAGCAACGGAGGTAATATTGATAATACGCCCAAAACGTTGCTTGAGCATGACTTTACTCACAGCACGAGTACACAAGAAAACACCACTGAGGTTGAGATCGATCACAGCTTGCCAATCTTCTAACTTCATCCTTAACAGCAGCGTGTCGCGGGTAATACCTGCATTGTTGACTAAAATATCAACACGATTAAACTTTTCCATCACGCTTTTAACCAGTGTATCCACTTGATCGGCTTGACTTACGTCTGCTTGTAGTGCGATCGCACTTCCTCCCGCTTTCGTCATTGTCTCGACGACTTCAAGGGCTGCATCACTAGAACTGGCATAGTTGACAACCACGGTTGCTCCAAACTTACCTAACTCTTGTGCGATCGCCCGCCCAATTCCCCGTGATGCGCCCGTAACAATTGCTACTTGACCGCGTAAAGTTTGCCAATTTTCTGGTAAAACTTCCATTGTCTTTACCTCACTCTATTAAACTGCGCTCATCATCATACGGTTATTTGTCCCTGGAACTTTGAACGAAAAAGTGTCGTGCCGTCACTGTTCGATAGATATTACACAGATTGCTGTTGGCAAGAATTACTATAGAAATCAAACAATACAAAATCCGTGCGTGTCATATGGCTACAAAAAAGCAATTTAACAGTTTTGAAGAAATGCTGTCTGGTGCAGATGTACCAGTCTTAGTAGATTTCTACGCTGACTGGTGTGGTCCTTGTCAGATGTTGACTCCAATTTTAGAGCAAGTCAATGCCCAGCTTCAAGGTCGTCTGCGAATTGTTAAGATTGATACTGAAAAGTATCCACAATTAGCAACTGAGTATGGAATTGAAGCCTTGCCAACACTAGTACTGTTTAAGCAGGGTAAGCCCGTGGATCGGATTGAGGGTGTGTTGCAAGCACCGCAACTGGTGCAACGCCTACAGGCAATCATTTAAAGATGATGGGTAATATTGTGTTCGGTTAATTGTTGATGGTTAATGGTTGATTGCAATTAACTATCAACAATTAACAATTAACTTTCAATGATTACCGAGTCCGCGCATTGCCAGTAAAGCTGTTCCATAAGCAGCTTCTGTATTTACAGAAGTTACCATAGGAACATGGAGCCTTCGTCCCCTAATCGCTGTCCAAGTAGAATTTACTGCACCACCCCCAGCTGTGTAAACACAACTCAGTCGATCTGCGCCTAAATCCTGTAGCAAATCATAGCCTCTGACTTCTATACAAGCTATACTTTCCAGTAATCCATGTAAGAATTCTACAGGATTCTCTGGGCGTGGTTCCATTCTTGGTGGTAGATTGGGATCGTTAATCGGAAAGCGATCGCCTGCTTTGAGCAACGGGTAATAATCTAAATTACTGACTTTTGATGCGTCAATCTCAGCACTCAAACGTTCTAAGTCAGCATCTGAGAAAAATTGCCGCAAAACTGCACCCCCAGTATTAGAAGCACCTCCAACAAGCCATAAATCCCCCAACCGATGACTGTAGATACCGTACCTTGCATCCTCCACACGAGTTTGGCTCAGCAACTTCACCACAAGGGTTGATCCCAGAGAAGTGACTGCTTCACCCGGCAATTTGGCTCCACTGGCAATAAAAGCGGCAATACTATCAGTTGTGCCAGCGCATACCAGGCAATGACGAGAGAAACCAAAATTAACGGCAATTTCCGGACTTAATTCAGCAATGGGAGTACCGGGAGTTATAACTTTCGGTAGATGAATTTGTATTTGCAGCTTTTCTAACCAATCTGGGTATCTTAACTGTTCCACGTCATAACCCAGCTTTAAAGCATTATGGTAGTCACTAATACCTAACTGCCCGTGGAGGAGAAACGCCAGCCAGTCGGCTTGGTGCATAAAGTACTTGGCTTGAGCACTAGAGGGCAATTGCGACATCCATAAAAGTTTAGCCAGACTGGAAGTTGCACTGATGACTGTATGATTCTTTGGGGCTATGCAACTGATGTGGTCAATGACCACCGCGCCTCGTGCATCATTGTACAGCAGTGGTGTATCTACAGGCTCACCAACAGCATTGCATAGCATAACAGTCGCAGAAGTCCCATTGATGGCGATCGCCTGAATTTCCGGTCGCAAAACTCTGGGAATTTGCTCGATTAAACTAAATAAAGCTTCTTTCCAGCACGCTCCCAAGTCAAAAGTCTCGGAAATTTTCAACGGATAACGAGCTTCTGTTTGTATGGTACCTTCAAGGTCAATCATCACAGATCTTGCGCCAGAAGTACCGAAGTCTATTCCTAAAAAAAAACCATAGAGGGGTTAGTAACTGTAAGCTGAAACCTATACACCTTTACCTAAAGCTTGACTTTTTGGGGATATTGATATAAAATCAGTTGCGCGTTTAATCTCTACGGGTGGTAATTTTTTGCCGGTTGGCAAAGCTTATATAATTGTAACAAACTATTCCAAAATCCCAGCAAAACGGTGAAAAGTAGTAGACGTGTTCAAAATATATTGAGATTTAGAGGTAGCGAACAATGTCAATATCAGATGGTCAAGTTTACATTGCTCTAGTTGTGGCTCTGATTCCAGGTTTCCTTGCTTGGCGCTTAGCAACAGAACTTTACAAGTAAGCCGACGCGCTTAAACTCATCTCCCGGACTTCATTCCGGGAGATTTTATTTTGGGTATTAATCCAAAAAAATGTTATTACAATATTCATTAAATTTACTGGCATTTTTTAATACTTAATAATTTAAGTGTAGCATGAGGGAAAAAATGCAGTAATAATAATCGCCAATGTACATTTGAGATTTGACGACATAAAAGTCCTCAAGCTTAAACACGAGACTATAGCCTTATACTGTTATATCACAACTTCAGTTTAACAAAAAAGAA
>CAZZVG010001031.1:0-3208 GCA_964657295.1 Iningainema sp.
TGCCAGCAAAAATTAGCCCTGTAATCAGCAGGCGAGTGCTATGATTGGGTATCAATTGCTCCATTGGCAAGCCTTTGCCAAAATCAAAGACGACGGCACTGAGTCCTACAAAGATGTTGAACGCTGTTCCCACCAGTTCTGCACCATATTCAGCCCAATGAAATTCTCTCCACCACTTGGGATCTGCCATAGTCTTTCCTGGTCAATAAATTTAATCCGTAAATACGCACACTCAACGGACAAATCCTATCACCAGCAAGTAGTGAAAGAATAATACCTCATGCAAAGACTCTTCTACGGATTAGGTAGCGGATGTAGCGGATGCTTTGTCCATGATACTTACAGATGGAGCAATCCGTTACATCCGTTATTTATCCGTTGCAAATGATTACAAAATCGTGCAAACCTTAGTAACAAGATCAGCGCGAACACTCCCGCAGCTATGCCTGCTGTCTCCAGCACCAGCTAAAAAGTGCCCCACCAGCAACTAGTTTTACTGCTTCCAGTACCCAGTAACTGCAGTGCAACAGATTCATGTTTTCCGGAATTTCAGCAGTTGCCTGAAAAAGGTTCAGATGAAGTCCAATCGCAGACATTTGCGGGGTTAAGAGATAGGTATTACTTAGAGACACCGCTAGCAGTAGCACGGATAAAACAATACCACCACGACGCCAGTTAGATTGGGTATTGCTTAAAGCCAACACAGCAGTTAAGACTATGCCAGCAGCCAATAATTCTATACGATTAAAATTCCAGAATATTACATAGCCTGCTGTAGCGAAACTTGCTTGAGTCATCATGCCAGAAATATAAAGACTAGGCATAACTACCCAATCTAAAAACAGGCTCGCACTGAGCCAGAAGCCTAAAGTCAGCATGGCAACAGTTTGCCAAATCGGTCGCTTAAATTCAATGGTGGAAATAGTATTCATGATTAATAATTGCGTGGATGTTGTTTTTAGTTTCTAACCTAAACAGTTAATTTGACAACAAATATCAATTATTTTTTACAAACTCATACCGTTTCTCAGTAAAGATACAAAGCGAGTTTCCTGAACCACTAGGGGCGCATCCCCCCGTTTGCGTTTGACTACAGGGGGGTCAGATAAATTGCGGTTCTAGTGGCGATCGCTCTCCTGTTTTTGGTAGTTGCAACAGTGATGGGAGTGTGTCGTGGGGCGTGGTGAACTGTGTCAAAACTCCTAAATCAGAATTGACAGAAAAATGGGAGGTCTAAAAATAAAAAAATATGTCAACTATAATCGAGTCAGAGTAAAGTTTTCAGGCTTATCAGGAAAAAAAAATGATTTTTCTTTTTCTTTTGTTTTTCTAAATAAACTGACTTATTCACAAAATCTTCACTTTATTTTTTTATATTTATAAAACAATTCAGAGTGCAGTTTATCAAAGACCCTTATACAGGGTGTCTACTACTAAATGTCATTATTTATTTGCTCACAAACTCTTTCTGACTAAATCAGGGGGAGACTGTGGGCATTTTTTGCTCATCTATTCCAACTAGATAGAACTTATACATTAATACATAAAGTTAAGGATAATTGTAGGTTGTAATGTCCTAGAGCCGGAACAAAGCCCACCAATTCCCGCACAAAATTATTTTGTTCGTGCTGAAGTTTATAGTTATCCAGCAACGTATGTTAAAAATGGCATCCTAGTTTCATTAAAACTGGGCAGAAGCGCACAGGATACATATCTAACTGATTCTATTGGTACTGATAGGAGTATCTTAACGGAGGTCAACTGTAAAACAGGCGAAGGCTTACTCGTCGGAAAATCGCAAAACGGCATCCCTAGCTCAACTAAACCTGAGGCGTTCAACTTGTCCCAGTCTCAAGCAGACCCATACGCTATCGCCATTTCTTATGCGTGTTCCCACTACTTAAAAAATCAATCCTTCCATTGACCCCTACGATCGCTCAGTGAATAGTTCGTTTCCCGACTGAACCCCGACTACTGCCACCGTTACGATCACGTAGATATTGCAAGATGTGGTTAATCCCGTCCGCACCTTAACTCCCAGCATTAAAAATCTGTTGAGCAGTCAAATTTAATTCTGGAAACGTTGAGGACTGGATACGATCGCTACCCCGGAACTGAGTGATCTGGTACTCACCTTCAACTAAAGAGCAAACCGAGATAGTAGGTTTTTTGGGATTGCCAATAAATGACTTGCCACCCAGAGGTAAGTAATCTACAATCCAATATTCAGGAATACCGATTTCCTCATATACACTGCGCTTAATGTAATAATCATTACGCCAATTGGTAAGGCAGCGCGTTGGACGGGTTTCCCGGCTTGAAGCGACTGCCGTACTAACCACTTCAATGACCAGAGGAATTGATGTACCTTGAGTAACAGTTGATTCCTTTTTCCACCTCGGTTCATTAACAAGGCTAGAACGATTAATTATTAATACATCTGGTGAATAACCGGATTCATTTTCGGATGGTTTTACCAGTGCTGTTTTGGGTACGAAGTAAGGAAGCTTGAGGCGGTCATATTCGATTGGAAGTTTTGTAGCTAAAAATCCTGTAATTTCTTCATGGTCGCCTAACGGTTGTGTCATCTCAATGATTACTCCATCATGCAGTTCGTAGTGTCCACCGTCGGGTTTCCACTTTACAAATTCTTCAAAGGTTACTAGCTTGGTTTTTGGTAAGGCTTGAGCCATATGTCCTCTAATTTTCAGGCTATTTTAGCAATCAATATACCAGAAGTTAGTCATAGCTGTTTGATCACCACTGCTCATTTTTTTTATTTCGCATAAAAGCCTAAATTAGTGGTGAGAATGAGGCATTAAAGAAGGTAGAAATTTTATTGTTATCACAGGAATCAGTCGAAGCGCGTACATTTTGGGTAAGCATTCAGGCGTCAGCCATCAGCGTGATTAGCAGTGTTAAAAAGTACATTGCTTGTTAGGAATCTACCCACGAAACGGAAAAAATTGTACGCTAAGTCAAATAACCAACTTGCCAAAAATAACCAAATAGGTTAACATTAGTCTATGAAAAAAAGTACGCCTCATTGCAAGCTGTCAGTCGTTAAAGCGCTGATTGCCGCAGGAAAGGTGCGCTCAACTAGGTCGGCGCTAACTGGTGGTGCTACACTGGGACTCGACTTTGAGGAAATGGTCAGTGTCGTTATGGCACTAACCCTAGCAGACTTCTATAAGAGCATGACCGAATA
>CAZZVG010001032.1:0-3207 GCA_964657295.1 Iningainema sp.
CCAAAATCAAGATAAAATTGTTTCTCGTACTTTCCCAGAACTAACTCTGACAGTCAAGCAGCTTTTGGCAGCATGATAGAGTCTTGTGATAACCACAGGAGTTTGAGATTATAAATTCAAACATAGTAAATTCAATTAGCTATCAATCCAATTTTTTAAAAGGGGGCTAACTTTGACGAGTAACGATCTTAAGTTTTGATGGGGAACTAATTTGTCATGCTGCAAACGACCAAGAATAATGCCTGTATATCTGCGTTGAGTGTCAGCAAATTTTTCAATTGCTTTACGAGAGAAGTATGTTTCAATACCGGAAACAAAGACCTTAAAGGGTTGAGGTTCTATCAACCAGTTAGCAGCTTCTTTATCCGCTTCTTTCTCTTTGTCATTGTCTTCTAAAGCATCTAAGTTGTCTAAGTAAATCCCTTGGTGTCCTAAAACAATGTGTGCTAACTCATGCATAAGAGTAAACCAAAATGAGTCAATACGGTCATATCTCAGGGTCAAGGCAACAATTGGCTTGTCGTTCAAGTAATGGGCTGCACCATCGAGATAGGTTCTTTTTAAATGAGGTACGATTACAAAATGTACGCCTAAATCTGCTAGCAATTTAGGAATCCTCACAATACTTTCTACTTGTTCAGCACAAGAGAGAATTTCTGGGATGGTAGCCTCTAGTTGCTTGCGATCAAAATTAGCAACTGTTTGTTGTTTAGCTCGATACTCAACTCGTTTTACCCAAGCTATCCGAGAAGTTTCTTCTGGTTCTCTATGCTCCGAGCAACGAAAGTTAACTGCTAACTGAGGTGTTTCATCTAAAGAAGAGATTCCGAGATAGTTACAGACTTGGTGTTCTAATTCATCAATCGAATCTGCTGCTTGAATCCACCCATTTTTGATTAGTTCAGAGATGGGGGCAATTGTATACAATCGACTTTTACGAGTTATCTCTTGCTCCTTTCTTTCTTTTCCCGCTATACAGAGTCGATACTTTGCTTCAAGGTTCGTCCAAAACTCTGGAGTTGTACCCAAGGCTTGGGACAATTCAATAGCTGTTTCAGGTGTAATTTGCTTGCTTCCCCTGATGATTTCGTTGATGGTTTGAACTGGACGCCCCATAATTTCTGCTAAATCTTTCTGTGTCCAGCCACGCGCTTCTAATTCTCTGCTCAAAATGCGTCCTGGTGGTGGAACTCTCGCTGGTACTAATTTCTGGCTCATATTCCTGTCTCTCCTGCTGACGAGCGTTAGTGGTAGTCTTCAATGTCAATAATTGTGAGAGAGTTTCCCTGTTCATCCTCATCCACTGTTACGATTAGACGCCACTGGTTATTTAAACGTAAGGAACGCTGTCCTTTTTTTCCTCGTTTTCCTTTGAGTTTCTCAAATCTCAACCCTTTTTGAGCATATAAGTCTCGTTCATCTACAGCAGCATCAATAATCGCCATGACTTCAAAAAAGTCATCGACCACACCTGGGTATTTATGAGCATCTTTTTCTTCTGTGTAAAGTGCTTCGAGTTTCTTTGTTTTGAAATAAAAACGCAAAGCTTCCCCCAAGTTGAATGTAGCAGATGATGCATTATAATACGGCTAAATTCAGTTTTGGGGTGAATCCCTGATATTTAAATTGTAAATCTTAATGCGACAAAAGTTTTAAGCATTTTGTAAACTCGGTTAGATTATCTTGGAAATGAGTGTAAACCAGTCATAGATAGGGTTTCGACATTTTACTCCACCGATATACCTTGCCCTTCATCATTTGCGATTACAGATTTTATAGAACAATTGTACTACAAATGAGGGCTGAGAGCAAGTTATTGGTGAGTGTTCAAGAGCAACGCAAATCACTCAGCAGAGCTATGAAATTAATATGAAAACTGCTATAGATTAAAGATTCAAGGAGCTTGCGGAGAATTGCAAAGAATTTTGCTGTTGTTGGGGGGAATGAGTAAATGACCAAAAGCTTAACCATTAAAGAATTCACCGAGGCAGTGGGAGATTGTATTACCCCGCGCATGGTTCGCCATTACCATCAATTGGGCTTATTACCACAACCAGAACGATCGCCTAGCAACTACCGCCTCTACACACAAAAGGATGTCATCCGGTTGCAACGGATTGTCGCTCTTAAACAGCAAGGGTTTCAGATTAACCACATCCGCAAAATTTTGGAAGTTGAACCAGAAGCAGATATCACACAGAGTCTCATAGAACAACTACAGCAGCAATATCGAGCAGTGATGCAGCAAATTTCTCAACTGCGGCAAACAGCATCCGCATTAGAAGGGTTGTTGGGACGCGATCACGATTGTCAAATTCTCCAAGCTGAAGTCCTCTCTCAACTCAAGTTACTCGAAGTCGAAACCAACACCGGACTTGGCGGACTGGAAAAACTGTGGAGTGGTTTGGATAACCACGTTCACGCTCATCCGGAAGCTTTTCAAGAATCTTTACAACATCTTCTCCCCGATCTCTCCAACCGTTCGGAAATTGAACAAGATCTGATATCCAAGCTAGTTTTAGCCTGTGGAGATGTTAGCTTAGTATCGTTTGTGAGATTGAGTCGTGAAGCGATCGCCACCAGCCGTCAAGTACTCTCCTCAGGGTGTCAGGTGGTTGTGGATGTCCCGACGGTAGCTGCGGCAATCGATCAAACGCGACTCGTTCACTTGGGATGTCAGATAGAAACATTGATTGACAACCCCCACATCACCACCGCCATAGAGGCAGAACTTGCCTTTTGGCAGCATCGGCAATGGCGGGAAAAATTACAGCAAATCCCTCAGGGCTGCGTACTGGTTGTTGGTTATGCTCCCAGTGTATTATTATCGGTCTGTGAAGCCATTGACCACTTAAAGATCAAACCCGCTTTAGTCATTGGGATGCCTATCGGCTTTAGTCATGCTCCTGCAGCCAAGCGACAACTGATGCAAAAACATGTACCTTTCATTACAATAGAAGGGACTATGGGAGGAGGCTTGTTAGCTGCGACTACCTTAAATGCTTTAGTTGCATCGCTGATTGAGAAACCTGATTGCCATTGTTATCTAAATCGATAGCTCCCGAACCACAAAAAGATGACTAATTAGGGAGAGGGCGATCGCAACCTGCAATAGTTAAATATCATTCAATGGTAGCACTAAAAATAAGAGATTGTCAAGCCGCTCGTAGAAATGAATAGATGTGAATAGAAATTCAGTTACAGATG
>CAZZVG010001033.1:0-3204 GCA_964657295.1 Iningainema sp.
AGCTGCCCGCGTCCGTGAAGAATTGGGCGCTAGATTTGAGGTACAGCTTGGGCGCTGGCGTGATGAACCCGTTGGACCGCACCCAAAATCGATGTATCAAGTTGCATTCTTACCAAATCAATTTGCTGAAGTCGTCCCGTGGTTAATGCTTAATCGACAGGGATTGGATGTTCTCATTCACCCGAATACAGGTGATGCTGTGGCTGATCATGCGGTACATTCTTTGTGGTTGGGAGAGAAATTGGATCTGAATATTGAGGTCTTGAAAGCAGCGATTTAGTCAACTCAATCAAAAGTACTGCAAGTAGCGATTCAAACTAATATTTCCAAATTACATGGATTGTTGCTTTGAGTTCTTCTGCAAAGTTTCCAGAAGGCTCAACGGCTACTAATGCTTCTTTGATATCTGCTTCAAATGCTTCGGCTTTATCTCCATAGAAAATTTTGAGAGAGAAAGCTGTAGTGTATAAGTAGCCAAGATAGCTAGAGACTGTCCAGGATTTTATAAAGGGCACTTCATATATTTGCTGGCGAGCAAAAGGGGAATTAGCAATTACGACTTCGTGGGGAGGATCAAGTGGTTTACGAGTACCTTGTCCTCTTTGTCCAGTTCGTCGCTCCTCACCTAACCATTTTTTCACTACTCCAACAGCAGCTTGTTTCCAGGGTAGAGAACTTTGCCAAGGGTTATCACCAGTGTTAAGCAGTGCGATCGCACCATCATCTGCGAGTAACTCATAAAGACGTTCCAGTACGAGTTTGCGTTCCATCCAGTGGAAGGCTCTGCCAATGGTAGCTAGTTTAAATACCCCTAAACTAGGGTTAATCAGTTCTGCCCCTTGCTCTAACCAAGTAATATTATTTGCTGCTACAGCTGCTGCTTGACGTTGCGCTTCCTTGAGCATGTCTGGATCGGGATCAATGGCAACGACTTCCTGAAATTTGGTTCGCAGGGGAATTGCAATTAAACCTGGCCCAGTACCCAAATCAAGGAGTCGTCCCTGACCATTGAGATGAAATATTTCGGTTAGTTTATCGAATACAGCAGGTGGATATTTAGTTCTATACTGAGCATAATTCTCAGATGCACCCTCAAATAATGTTGGGTCGTAGTTGGGAAGTGTTTTCAGTTGGGTCATATGTTGACTTTTTAGCTTAAACTCATAAATGACATCCTATTCTATGCAGAAAAATAATTTCTACAGAGCGGAAATTAGCTGTTTGCAAGCAATCTTGGTAAATTAAATCCAAAGTTGTATTACTTTTGAGCCGCCCCAACAGCAACGGGTTCGCCGAGAATCTTGGCAAATCGTTCTATATAGAACTCCACAGGATTTGCAACTACCTTCACAGAGTCGCGATCGCGCACCGTATTCCACCATCTCTGTAACCGAGGTGTTTCTGTTGGTAGGTTGAACTGACGGAAGTGTTCTAGAACTGGTAAGCGTTCAAACCAAGGATAGAAGCTGATATCAACTAAACTCAGCTTATCACCCAAAAAGTAAGAACCATTCCCAGACAGCTTACCTAATCCTTCTTGTTCAATGTATAAAAGAGCTTCTGTAAACTCTTTTCTTCCCTGTTCTTGTTCTTCGGTATGTTTACTGCGCAGAAATTTGTTGAATGCAGGTACAAGACGGGTATTGGCATAGTCTATCCAGATGCGAGCAATTGCTTTTACTCCTGGAGAGTAGGGTAACAAAGACGGTTGTGGAAAAACTTCTTCTAAGTATTCATTGATGATGGCAGATTCATAGATTTCGACATCTCCATGCTTGATTGCAGGGACTTTGCCATAGCGCGAAATCTGTGTGAAATCTGCGGGTTTATTTTGGAGATCTATTTCTGTAGAAGTGAACTCAATGCCTTTTTCCAGCAAAACAACACGGGTACGCTGAGAAAAGGTAGAAGCTTTAGCGAAGTAAAGATGTACTGTACTCATGGAATTACTCCTTGGTAGGTATTACGAGCACTCGTTTGCGATTTCTACTCCGCACAACAGCGAAGCGATCGCTCTCTAGAGTCGGTATCGGACAATGCCATCCCAGATAGAAGCCCCCATACTGAGTAACTCTTTTGACCTGTGAGGGGCAAATAATCTAGTTAGCTGCCATTTTGTGACAGACAAGTTTATAATACTGTTTATTAACCAATTTATCGTACTTTATTTATGATTATTGCACAGTGTTGAATGAAAAACAAGCTTTGTCACAAAAAAATATGCATGCCTAATTGTTAGTTTACCTAAATGATTTCTGATGTTATGTGACGATAAGCGACAGTTACCGCTTTTGACAAGTTGCATCAAGATGAACGACCCTACCGCATAGGTGGACGGGGTTTGTGAATTCACATCCGCTTTACGAAAAGAGTTTTGATAAGGAATCAATAAAAATGAGTGTTTCATTTGACCGTGTTTCTGATATTTACGATGCAACACGTGGACTACCAGCTAGTACCTCTGTTGCAGTTACTGACACTATCCTCAACCTAACTTCAGCAACACCGGATACCAAGTTCTTTGAAGCGGGTATCGGTACTGGCAGAATCGCTTTACCCATTGCCAAAAGAGGCTATTCTTATACTGGTGTAGATATTTCAGAAAAGATGCTAGCTGAACTGCAACGAAAATTAGAGGGTAGATCGCACCGACTCACGACAGTAAAAGCAGATGCTACTTCTCTACCATTTGCAGATAACTCTTTCGATGTGGCACTCACGGTTCATGTGTTTCACCTGATTTCTAACTGGCAGCAAGCGCTAGCAGAAATTCGTCGAGTCTTAAAGTCTGGAGGTATTTACCTTTACAGTCATGGTTATATGGACAATAACAGTTTTGATTTTGAGCAAAAATTGCAAGCTATCATGGCTGAGTATGGTTATCCTTTACCTCGTTATGGTGCAATAGAGCAAGAAGTTTTAGACACTTTGCGTGAACAAGGAGCAACTTTGGAAACAGTTGTAGCAGCTAGATGGCAATCTGAATTGACTGTAGGCAAATTACTTGAACATCATCAAAACAAGGTTTCTCGCCATACTTGGCATCTTCCAGATGACATTTTTGCTCGTGTTATTCAAGATTTACGGGATTGGTCTTTGCAACGCTATGGCTCTCTAAACTATGATTTATCTGGTGAAAGAATCTTCAAAATTGTTGTAATACGCAACTGGGCTTAATGATATTCCCGTGATAGTGAAATGGCT
>CAZZVG010001034.1:0-3204 GCA_964657295.1 Iningainema sp.
AGAACACGAAGAAAAACTTCATTTTTACGCTTCACCTTGAAAGGGCTAGTCCTAAATACGTAGTACAGTACCCAGAGAGCCATGAGTAAATCATACTCGAGTAACCTTACCCAAGAGCAGTTTGAACTGATTAGTGGAATAATTCCACAAGCATTACCCGGTGGTCGTCAGTTACTGTCGAGATATATTCAGTTTTCAACGCCATTTTTTATGTCTTGTGTGAAGGTTGTACCCACATTATGCACTTCGTTTTGTAGTATGTAATGTATTACAAAAATCGATAAATATTCGCCTCCATTGCCGAGTATAAATACTAAAATATTTCTCCGGACAAACAAGGAACTATGCCGGCAGGGTAAACGCCGGAATGTCAAAAAGAACGGCCCTCAATCAAGTCGGAATGAATCGCAGTCTTCGTCTGCTTATTGAAAATGATTGAGGCGATGCCGACTCCGTCGGCTTGCCCCTTCGGGCTCGCCAAGACTTGAGGAAAATCACTCAAATGATTTTTGCATAGGTTTATAGAGATTTATAGCTAACTGGTAAACCGCTAATTATCTTGATTACGTGGTTAAACTGCAACCGCATTCCTTCGTTTTAAGAATCGTCCTACGGTTCTCGGCGAAATATTTGGTACGATTCCTTGCCTCACAGCTTCATCAGCAACCTGCTTATTCTCCCCGTGCTCTGACAGTTCTTCTATTTGCTGATGTAGAGGGATATCTTGTGCTAGGGCTACAATTTTGCCTACCTGTTCTTCGCAAAAAACCTTAGGCATGCCCGAACGTGGCTTATCACTCAAAACCTCTGTCACCATGGACAGTAGTTTATCCTCAGACACTCCCTCTTGTTCTGCTGCTAATAGCTGAGCGGCAGCATTTATCCATCTCTCTTTCCACAGCCTAATTTGCTTCCTATCCATCGCTGTCTGCTCACTGATTTTGGCATTTGCACTTAGAGAAGCTGCTACCAGTACTACCTGCGCTCGCTTCATCAACTTGACAGGATTGGTAGGTAGTCTTGTAATTTGGTGGAGGATTGCTTTTTGTTTATCCGTTAGAGATATGGTTTCTGCTTTGGAGGGCATCAAATACTCCCTTTTTAGAGAAATTTCCACCTTTTTAACTTCAGTCTTACGTGACTTTTTAAACTGGGGGAAATTTTTGCCAATAATTGAGATAAGTGGTATATTATAGTGATGATAGTAGCACAAAAACTTACAAAGACTTCTGTTGTGGGACAGAAGTCTTTGTAAAACCCAATTACCCGTTAGGAGCGGGCTGAGTTTTCTATTTGTTCCAGTAGCTGACTAGTTAATTAGCTAGTCAGTTACTCGCTTATTAACTTATCTTTCATAATACCATGATTATAGCTCAATGTCCAGACATACTATTGAGTAGATGGCTGTTTGGCGTCTTTTATTGGCCAATTTTTACTACTGCTAGAGATTTTCCAAGATTCAACAACAGTGCCGAAGCTTTTTTGAACTGCACTATTGCCGATCATTCTGTGAATTTTTGTTTATGTGGCAGGATGAAAATTGGTGGTATACAATTTTTCTTGAGAGTCTCAGTGTAATTTCACCACTGAAGCTAAATATCAGTGCCAGCTAGGGTGCATAGCTGTGATTTGACTTACGATATTTCACTGATTAGTTTTTTTTGGTTTCCACGGTTCAGGTAGTGGGTACTGTTGGTTTTTTGCCAGCTTCAGCGACTTTAGGTTCAGTTGTTTTTGACCTGCAGTCGGGGGATTCCTTGTAAGTTTCGGTTCTATGTATGCTGCACCACATGAAAGCACGAGTCAAATTATTTTTTACTCTCTGTCTTCAGTGCTTTTACTGGTGCGCTGTTGAAACTTGGGTAATATATGAATCAGACAAATCTTCTTGTTAGCAATAGCCTTGAATGTTCTAATGAAAACTCTTCGCCACGGGTTTGGAATTTTAACCATCTCCAGATTTTAGGTGGAGATGACTTTGTTGATACTGAGAACAGAACAATTTTTTGGGTTCCTCCTTCTAATCTAGACTTTTACCCTCGCAGCTTAGCTATATACGGTGAGGACGAGGAACGCCCCGACCTAGAAGCCAGTATTTCAAAGCACGGTATTTCTACACCGTTGATTGTTTCATATCGTACTGGTGGCTACGAAGTAGTATCTGGCAAGTGCCGCCTGAAGATAGCTTTGAAACTGGGGCTAGCAAAGATCCCAATTGAGATTAGGGAATTTCCAACTCCTGAAGCAGAGCTTGAATGCCTGTTGGTCGAAAACATCGAGCGAGAAAAGACTATTGCACAGAAAATAGCTGAGGCTGAACTTCTGGAAGAAATTGAAGCTTTCAAATCTCGGGAACGCCGACGCTTAGGTGCAGCTATTACCAATGAGAAGCTGGGCAGGGTTTCACCATCGTTGTCGGAGACGCTTCCGGTAAATTTACCGGAAGCGTCCAAAGGAGATACCCGCGATATTGTGGCTAGGCGCGTGGGACTTTCTGGTAAAACCTACAGCAATGGCAAGAAGGTAAGGACATTTATCGCTGATTTGCGGTCGTCGGGTCGTTTCCGTGAAGCTCAAGCACTTTTAGAGCTTCTGAACGATAGTGTCGATGGTGCTTACAAGATGTTTAAGCACAAGCATCGGGATGCAATCCTAAAGAAAATTGGCGATGGTGAAGCTAAGGACATAAAAAGCGCAATTGCCCTGCTCAATACTAAAAGTCGTACCCCTCACCTGGTGTTGAGTCTGGGTATGGTAGTCAAGCCTCCTCGCCGCCATACTGATTTGGCTCATAGCGGTCGAATTGATAGTGTTAAGGATGCAGTAGTTGACGTATGGGTCAGAAATTTAAAAACGATGGACATGGAGAAGTATACCTACAAGCACCGCGAGATTCCCCTCCCACCCGAAGATGAGCAGGAACCATGTGTGCGATCGCGTATAGAAAAGTTGTTAAATGCAGGTGGACTGGAGCCTTTTGAGGTAGATATTCTCAACTTGCTTCTTCGACCTGTATTTTTAAATCCAACCGAACTTAGATATTTAGAAATTATCGAACACGAGCGGTTAAACCGACTTTCTGCTACTTCGGAACCTTCGCCTCGCATTGACTCAGATCAAAGCGCCTGGGCGTGATGATGGATGTTCGGCGCGAGAAATTGTGGGTTCGCGCATAAAGTGAAATTTTGAGAACGAATTTATAGG
>CAZZVG010001035.1:0-3200 GCA_964657295.1 Iningainema sp.
ATTGCATTTACAAGACTCTAATGTTACCTTACGAAGGTAAACAAAGGAGAGATTCTCATGAGTATGGTAGCCCACAGATATCTCCCACCTTCGGCACAGGATGCCGCAATTGCGCGTGTGTCGGGACAACTACTTTCCCGTTATGTGCGACAAAAACAACCACTAACGTTGCGCGTCAAGGATGTCGAACAGGATAAACTGATCGAACTGCCCGTTGGTGCGGTAGCTTTGCTGATGGACATTCTGGAGGCGATGGCTGCTGGTCAGGGTGTGACTATCATTCCTGAAAATGCGGAGTTGACAACGGTAGAAGCTGCCGATTTGCTAAATGTCTCACGTCCCTTCCTTATTAAACTGCTCAACGAAGGAACAATTCCGCATCGGAAAGTCGGAAAGCATTGGCGCATCAGGATGGAAGATGTGATAGCCTATAAGACAGCTATCGATGAGGAGCGCATGGCCGTTCTGGATCATCTGACCCGCGAAGCCCAGGAACAACAGATGGGTTACACTCGTTGATGAGCGATTATTCCGCCCTTCTTGATGCCAATACTTTGTATTCGGCACCAATGCGGGATCTGCTGTTACAACTTGCAGTGACTGATCTCTTCAAAGCCAAATGGACAGCCGATATTCATCGAGAGTGGATTGAAGCGTTGCTTCGCAACGAACCCCACAGGAATCGGGCTGCCCTTGAGCGCACACGCGATATGATGGATCGAGCAACCCGCGATTGTCTGGTGACAGGCTATGAATCCCTTATTCCTTCACTGACTCTGCCAGACCCCTTAATTTGATGCGTTTGGCTTCTCTGTCAATACATAAATCCTAGAAACTACCCAATCATATTGAAACCCGAGAGCAATACCTAAAGTCACCCATTAAGGTGAAGGCACGTAGAGGTAGTAATGACTAATATGAACTAAGATTTGCGCAACTCAAAAGTTCTCATAGTCTGTAAAATTGCTGCACTTGCCATCCTATCCGCTCTACCTCAACCAAGCAACTACTATCTCTGCTCTTATGACTACGTACTTAGAAATTCCCTTGATTGGCAAAGTTAAGCATCCACTGCGTTGGCTGATTGGACTGATCACAACTGGTATTTTGGTTGTGGGCACAACCACGACTTACACGCTTGTCAATCGTGGACCGAGCAAAGAAGATATCATGGCACTGACGGTTCCGGTGGAGACAAAAAATGTCACCCTCCGAATTCCTGCGAGTGGAAAAGTACAGCCTGTTCAAAACGTGAATATTAGCCCGAAAAATCCTGGAACTTTGACAGAGTTGTACGTTGAGCAGGGTGACAAGGTGAAGCAGGGGCAAATTATTGCGCGGATGGATAGTGCAGACATTCAAGCACAGGTAGATCAAGCGCGTGCTAACTGGAAGCAAGTTCAGGCACAGTTTGCCGCAGCTCGTGCAGGTAATCGTCCTCAAGAAATTTCCCAAGGGCAGGCACAAGTCGATGCCGCGCAAGCGAAGGCAAATTACACAATTCAACAGGTAAAACGCTACCAATACCTTTACCAACAAGGCGCGGAGAAAAAACAATTACTCGACCAAGCGGTGAGTGAAGATAACGCCGCTCAGGCAAATTTACGAGAAGCCCGAAAACGACTATCGCTGCTTCAGATTGGCACTCGTCCAGAGGAAATGGCTCAACGAGCTGCCGCGACTGACTCGGCAGCTGCCCAGTTAAGAGCGGCGGAAGTTAAGTTGAATGATACCATGATCCGCGCTCCTTTTTCCGGAATTGTCACGCAGAAGTATGCTAACGTCGGGGCGTTTGTGACACCGACGACTTCGGCTTCTACCAGCGCCTCAGCGACTTCCAGTTCAATTGTTGCTGTCGCACACGGATTGGAAGTGCTCGCTCAAGTTCCAGAAACCGATATTGGCAAAATTAAAGTCGGGCAGCCAGTGGAAATTATTGCCGATGCCTATCCTGATCAAGTTTTTAAGGGGCACGTACATTTGATTGCTCCAGAAGCAGTGAAGGATCAAGGTGTGACGTTATTCCAAATACGAGTGGCTATTGATACTGGAAAAGATACACTCCGTTCTGGCTTGAATGTTGATATGACGTTCTTGGGGGATGTGGTAAAAGATGCTTTGCTGGTTCCGACTGTAGCAATTGTGACCCAAAAGGGTCAGACGGGTGTTCTGTTGCCGGATGCAAGCAATAAACCCCTATTTCACCGGATCACAATTGGTTCGCAAGTGAAGGAGCAAACTCAGATTTTAGAGGGTGTGAAACTGGGCGATCGCGTGTTTCTTAACCCACCTAAAGACTACCAGATCCAGAAGGCAAAAGAACAACAACAAAAATGAACTTCTTAGAAAGCATCAAAATGGCAGGAACAACCCTGCTGTCAAATAAGTTACGCAGCAGCTTGACAATGCTGGGGATTGTCATTGGTAACGCTTCTGTGATTGCGATGATCGGTATTGGTGAAGGTGGGCAAAAGTATGTTAACAAACAGTTGGAGTCTCTCGGACCAAATGTGCTGTTTGTGCTTCCTGGCAATCGGGAAACTCAACGCATCTCTTTTGATGTCCCAAAAACTTTAGTACTGGCTGATGCAAGTGCCATCGCCTCTCAAGTCCCAACGGTTGCCGGAGTTACATCAGAGTTAAACAGCAGACAGGTGGTTAATTACCTGAATAAAAACACCAATGTCAACATCATTGGTACGACTCCCAGTTTCCTAAAAGTCCGGGACTTTGATACCAAGAAAGGGCGGTTTTTTAGCGATATAGACATGAAACGTAACAATCAGGTTGCCGTACTTGGTGCCGACTTGGCAGAACAACTTTATGGTACGAACAACCCCGTCGGTGAGCAGTTGCGGATTAAAGATTATAGCTTTCAAGTTATCGGTGTGCTGGAAGCTAAAGGCTCAAGCGTCGGCGCAGATTACGACAACACAGCATTGATTCCGCTCACAACTTCAGCCAACCGACTTGTGGGCAAGAATTCTCCCTATGGTATCGCCTTAGATTATATCGTTGCTTCGGCTCGCGATACCAACAGTGTAGATGCAGCACAGTTTCAAATCACCAATCTACTGCGTCTACGCCATAAAATTACGAGTGAAGATGACTTCACTATCCGCTCTCAGAAAGATGCATTGCAAACTGTCGGTCAAATTACAGGTGCTTTGACAATTATGCTGGCGGCGATCGCTTCGATT
>CAZZVG010001036.1:0-3194 GCA_964657295.1 Iningainema sp.
AAAGTCTTACTTTCCCAGACTCCCATGCAACTTTTCTCTTTTATTAATCGTATTTTTCCTTAAAGCGATTAGAAAACCAATGACTGAAAATATTTAACGCCAAAGTTATTAAGAACAAAACTGCTCCCACCGCATATAAGGTATCGTAGTTGATACTGTTCCGGGGACTATCTCCACCTGAAATTTGAGCCATATAAGCTGTCATTGTTTCTATGGATTCCATCGGATTCGCCGTCAACTTTGGCTGTTGCCCTGCAGCAATGAGGACAGTCATTGTTTCACCAACAGCTCGAGAAATGCCGAGAATGATGGAAGCAATGATTCCAGAAAGAGCAGCAGGAAGAACAATTTTTAATATAGCTTCCAGTTTAGTCAGTCCCAATCCATAAGCTGCTTCTCGTAAAGATCGAGGAACCGCTCTAATGGAGTCTAAACTGATAGAACCGACTGTGGGAATAATCATAACTCCCATCATGATTCCAGCACTGGTGGCGTTAAAGATTTCTAGCGGCAGAAAATTACGCAGCAAGGGTGTTAAAAACAACAGCGCAAAGTAGCCGTTAACAACAGTAGGTATTCCCGCCAGTAGTTCCACGGCTGGACGTAAAATTGCTGCTACCTTAGGTTGAGCATATTCACTTAAAAAGATCGCCGAAGATAAACCTAGAGGAATGGCAACCAACATGGCGATCGCTGTTGTTAGTAAAGTACCATTAATCAAAGGCCAAATGCCAAAATGTTGCTCTGCAAACAGCGGTGTCCACTGGGTATCAAAAAAGAACTTATTCAGGGGAACTTTTTGGAAAAACTCCAACGTCACTTGGAATATAATTGCGACAATGCCAACGGTTGTGAGGACAGAAACCAATCCGCAGCAAAATAATAGTACCTCGACAATTTTTTCTTGAATATCGTCAGATGCGCTTCTATCAAGCGAGCGAGCGTCTTCCGGGTGATTTACATTTTGCATGAGTTCACAATTTTGAATTTTGAATTTAAGATTTTAGATTGCTAATTACATTTCATTAGCTAATAGCTATTAGCCATACCCAATTTTTCCTAAAGATATTTCGTAATTGGATCGCCTGGTTTTGCTTTTAGGAACTTGGAACCCTTTGTGTCAGAAGTAAACCTTTGTTTTACCTTGCCATAAGTCTCATCAGTGAGTTCAACGTAGCCCGACTGTTCAACCCACTTCTTAGAATTGTCTAAATAGAAATTAACAAAATCCTTGACCACTGGTTTACTGTCCAGGGACTTTTGGCTAACATATATAAATAGAGGACGAGACAAAGGTGTGTAGGTGTTGGTAGCAACTTTGGATGGTGGATCTGGTGTTTCACAACTTCCTTTCGGAGTTTGCACCGCAATGAGATGTAGCTCATCTTTCTTCGCCAAGTAGTAAGAAATACCCACGTAGCCTATTGCGTTCTCATCACCAGCAATCCCTTGAACAAGAACGTTTTGATTTTGCGTTGAAGTGTAATCTGTCCGCCCTGCTTTGGATTTTTTATTAATAGCTTGTGTGAAGTAGTCAAATGTTCCCGTATCTGAAGAAGGCGCATAAAGCGTCAACTTTTGGTTGGGGAACTTTGCATTAACTTGATTCCAGTTTTTTATTTTATTAGTTGCTTTTGGACTCCACATCTTGTTAAGTTCTGGAATCGATAAGCATTTCACAAAGTCATTTTTCTTATTAGTAACGACAGCAATTCCATCGAGAGCAACAGGTAACTCTACAAAATTAATCCCCTGTTTTTTACATTTAGCAATTTCTTCTTTTTTTATAGCGCGTGAAGCTCCAGCAATATCAATTTGCCCGGAACAAAACTTACTCATGCCACCGCCAGTACCACTAAAAGCAACGCTAATTTGGGCATCTTGTTTCACCTTTTTATATTCTTCAGCAACTGCTTGATGAAGAGGATAGCCAACGGTTCCACCATCAATACTTATCTGCCGCTTCTGTTCCTCGGCACCGCTACAAGAAGTTACACCCAATGCCACGAACATTAGTAATGTTGGAAAAAAATGACCCTTCGCTCGGCTAAAAAATAGTGGTTTCATTAATTTTGACGACTCTACTAAAACTAATTTCCAATAACTAAGATATAAATACGACGATTTTCCACTCCCACGGTTGAAATGAGTGTAAAATTTTACCAATCATGACTTATCTCACTCTCTAGGAAAATAAGATAGTGAAACAAGAAAAACTTGCTTTATATTTATCAGAGCAACTGCTCCTACCATTGAACAGGTAAGCCAGCAGTACACTCATGGGTTGGATAAGTGTATTAAGTCTTTCAGCCCGTGGTTACTTGAAAACGAGCCAAAAAAATCTACTCCTTCATCTCAGTGCCTTTAACGTCCTTCTATATATCCCCTAAATGTTCATTATACCAGTAAATACGTTTCTTTGAGTGATGAACCGTAATTAAGTTACCATGTTACCATAGCATTAGTATAAAAAAATAAGATTTTGTAATATTTTGCTAAAAAAAAAGTATCGGTAAGCAATACTAATTATTTTTAATCTTTACAAAACTAAGTATGTCTGGCAAATATTTCCTCTGGTACTCCTGTCTGTACAAACAAAGTCAACTTCTAACCGGATGCGCGGATTGACTCAACGCCCTGTACTCTTGGGGCTTCAGGATTTTAGATTTTAAATTTATTCCACAGATGAAAAATAAGGGAGCAAATACTATCAAGCAATTATCAGTTAGCTGATGTGCAGCGAGCTAAATGGAGATTTCTGCCTTCAAGCAGCCTAGAAAACCCTGGTTGACTGCCGTAGGTGAGACTTCTGCAATGAAATGAGTATGTAATATGCTTTACTTCAAAATAACGACTTCCAAGATAACCATGCACGCCAATGTCTGGGATTGATCATTAAAAGTCTTTTTCTGAAAGTGTGTTTTTGTTTGCTCTCCACTTCCCAGAAATCTCGCATCTGGTAATCATACTCAATTCGCTCGATTGGATGAGCCGCCCAGGGTTCACCCTCCATCAACTCTCTTTCTATGTGTTTAAACAACATCACCGCCTCCTAAGTAGTTAAACAAAATTGTGCTTTTTAAAACAATAATATATTTGGTAATTGCGAAAAAGAGCCGCAGTATAAAGCGTGAAGAGATCATTCTCTTTTCCATTACCCACGGGCCTCAAGTGGCGCGCGACGTCTGTGTTGT